>NZ_JBQCGS010000109.1:0-8112 GCF_051955415.1 Flexivirga sp. | reverse complement strand
GTTACCCTGGGATCTCACCCCGCCCATATCCTGTCGCGCCCCCACCCCCGGGGGGCGGGGGGGCCCCCCGATATCCCCCCCCCCCCCGCCCCCGGCGGGAGGATCTGACCTGCGCAGTGCGGTCCTACTGCTGGGTGGACGCGTCGCCCTGTGCGGCGTTGGCCAGCGTCTGGGCGACGGCGGGAGCCTCGGCCGAGTTGGCCGCGTGCGGGCCGTCGCTGGTGACGGCCTGGTGCCACAGCTGCACCGCGGTCAGCACCATCTGGGTCGTCGACTGCACGAGCGTCTTGACGTCGTCGGCCGCGGAGACCAGGTGCTCGCCGGTGACGATGAGGTTGCCGTTGGCCAGACCGGTCTTGACGATATTGAGGCTCAGCGACACGTCGTTGGCCGCGAGCAGCTGCTTGGTGATGTCCTGCGGGAGGTCATCGGTGATCTGCCACTGACCGAAGACGCGCATCATGGCGGGCTCGCCGTCGACGCAGCGCACGAAGAGCTGCTGGCCCTCGACCTTGTAGCTGACGTCGCCGTCGGCATCCAGCTCGGGGCGGAAGCCCTCCTCCTGCAGAGCAGCCATCACGCGGCCCTGCAGCTGACCGTCGCCGGCGGGCGCGGCCGGCGCCGAGGCGGGCGGGGCGAAGTTGGGCAAAGAAGTCGGATCTGTCATGTGACCCACGCTACTTCACCTGCCCCGCGGCCAGCACTTCCCGGGTCGCGGCGGGCTGGGCGACTAACCTCTGCGGGTGCCCGAAACACCGACCGCCACCGCACGCACCTCCCCCGACGCCCCACCCCCGCTCGGCGCGACCGCTGACGACTCGGGCGTGGAGTTCAGCGTGTATGCCGGCGCCGCCACCGGCGTCGAGGTGTGTCTCTTCGACGAGACCGGCGTCGAGCAGCGGGTGGCACTGATCGAGCACGCTCACGGGATGTGGGCCGGCCACGTCCCGGGCATCGGGGTCGGTCAGCTCTACGGCTATCGGGCGCACGGTCCCTGGGACCCGGTCCGCGGCCACCGTTACAACTCCGCGAAGCTGCTTCTCGACCCCTACGCCCGCGGCATCGTAGGCGAAGTCGACTGGCGCCCGGAGGTTTTCGGGCACGCGGTCAGTGCCGACCTGTCCGGCGACGATGGCGTGCGAGATGACCGCGACAGTGCGCCATACGTCCCGCGCAGCGTGGTGGTGGGCAACGGATTCGACTGGGGGGACGACCGCCCGCCGCACACGCCGTGGGACCGCACGGTGCTCTACGAGACCCATGTGCGCGGGCTGACCAAACAGCTGCCGGACGTGCCCGAACACCTGCGCGGCACGTATGCCGGAGTGGCGCACCCCGCCACCGTCGCGCACCTGACCAGACTCGGCGTGACGGCCGTGGAGCTGCTGCCGGTGCACGCGTTCACCTCCGAGCCGGAGCTGGTGCGCCGGGGACTGACCAACTACTGGGGGTACAACACACTCGGCTTCTTCGCCCCGCATCCGGCATACGCGTCGGCGCACACTCCGCAGGACGCGATCCACGAGTTCAAGGGCATGGTCAAGCTGCTCCACGAGGCGGGCCTGGAAGTGATCCTGGACGTCGTCTACAACCACACCTGCGAGCAGGGCAGCGATGCCGGCGCGACATTGTCCTGGCGCGGCCTGTCGTCGGCCGGCTACTACCGGCTGGACGAGCGTGGCAACGACGTCGACGTCACCGGCTGCGGCAACACCCTCGACATGCGACAGCCGGAAACCATTCGGATGGTGCTGGACTCGCTGCGCTACTGGGCGACCGAGATGCGGGTCGACGGCTTCCGCTTCGACCTGGCGCCCGCGCTCGCACGCGGTTCCGACGATGCGTTCCACCCCGACCATCCCTTCCTGATGGCCTTGCGCACCGACCCCGTGCTCTCCCGCGTCAAGCTGATCGCCGAGCCCTGGGACGTCGGTTCGCACGGTTGGCGGACCGGCCAGTTCCCGACGCCGTTCGGTGACTGGAACGACCGCTTCCGGGACACCGTGCGCAGCTTCTGGCTGACCGACCTGGCAGCCGACCGGGACGGCCACGCCGGTCACGGCGTGAGCGACCTCGGCACCCGGCTGGCCGGGTCCAGGGACCTCTTCGCGCCGCGGTCGCCGCTGGCCTCGATCAACATCGTGACCACGCACGACGGCTTCACCGCGGCCGACGTGACGGCATACAACAGCAAGCACAACGAGGCCAACGGCGAGGGAAACCGCGACGGCAACAACAACAACCGCTCCTGGAACTTCGGCGTCGAGGGGCACGAATCCGCCGGTGCGGACGTCGAGGCCGGCAGACGACGGGCCATCCGCAACCTGCTGGCGACGTTGTTCGTCTCCGCCGGCGTGCCGATGCTGCTGGGCGGCGACGAGTTCGGGCGCACCCAGCGGGGCAACAACAACGCCTACTGCCAGGACAACGAGATCAGTTGGTACGACTGGGATCTCGACGACGCGCAGCGCGACCTGGCCGACACCACCGCGTTCCTGGCACAGTTCCGTGCCGCACACCCGGTGCTGCGTCAGCGCAACTTCTTCCCCGGCGACCCCATCGACGGCGACGCACTGGCAGCGTTGCACTGGCACGCCGCCGACGGCTCGATCATGACCGCCGCACAGTGGAACGACGGGCGCACCCGCGTCCTGCAGGTCGTCTTCGACGGCTCCGACGTGGACGACGACCGGATCCTGCTGGTGCTCAACGGCCGGGCGCAGGACACCGCCGTCCGGTTGCCCGCGCAGACCGGCGTCAGCACGTGGCAGCTGTCCTGGGACAGCAGCTACGAAAGGCCCGACCAGCTGCCGAGCACCTCGGTCCCCGTCGGTGACGAGTTGCCGGTGCGGGCCGGGTCGTTCGCCATACTCGTCGGCGCGTAGCACCGCACCGCGTAGCGCCCACCCACCGCGTAGCGCCCACCCACCGCACCGAGCGGACAACATCCATACTGAGCGGACACGAATACACGCTGCTTTCGCGCGTGTTTTCGTGTCCGCTCAGCGCTTTTGTGTCCGCTCGGTCAGGGGATCTGGTGGGTGGCGATGACGTTCCGGTACCAGTCGAAGCTGGCCTTCGGAGTGCGCTGCAGGGTGTCGTAGTCGACGTGCAGCAGCCCGAAGCGGGGCTGGTAACCACGCGCCCACTCGAAGTTGTCCATCAGTGACCAGACGTAGTAACCGCGGATGTCGACGCCCTTGTCCATCGCGTCCTTGACCGCCTTGAGGTGGTCCCCGACATACCGGATGCGATCCTGGTCGTCGATCCGCCCGTCGGGGCCGACGACGTCCGGACAGGCGATGCCGTTCTCGGTGATGTGGATCGGGGGCAGGGCATCGCCGTAGCGGCCCTGCAGCCAAGTCAGCAGCGCGGTGAACGCGCCGGCGTCGACCGGCCAGCCCATCTCGGTGAGGTATTCACCCTCGTGCAGCACCGACTCGAAGCCGAGGTCGGACGCGACCCGCTGCGCCGGATCCGCCACCTGGTGGGCGACCGCACGGGGACGACTCGGGAAGTAGAAGTTGACGCCGAGGAAGTCCAACGGCTGGGCGATCGTGCTCAGGTCGTCACCGGCGATCCAGGAGAAGTCGGTGATCGGCGACCACACCTGCTTGCCGAGCTCGGGATAACTGCCGGCGAGAACGGGGTCGGTGAAGATCAGGTTGCCGATGAGCAGGTTGCGCTGGGCCGCTTCCAGATCGGCGGACGACTCCGAAACCTGTTGCACCGACGCCAGATTGAGCGTGATGCCGACCTGCGCCCCGGGGACCGACGAGCGGATCCGCTGCGCCGCGATCCCGTGGCCGAGCAGCAGGTGGTGTGCCGCCTTGAGCGCGCCCTCGCCCTCCTGGGCGCCCGGAGCGTGCACGCCGTCGGCATACCCCAGGATCGAGGAACAGAACGGCTCGTTGAGGGTGATCCACCGCTTCACCCGGTCGCCGAGGTGGTCGGCAGCGACGGCCGCGTAGTCGGCGAAGCGTTCGGCGGTGTCGCGCTCGCGCCAGCCACCGCGGTCCTCCAGCGCCTGAGGCAGATCCCAGTGGTAGAGGGTCACCGCCGGCTCGATACCGGCGGCCAGCAGCTCGTCGACCAGCTCGTCATAGAACGCCAGGCCCGCCGGGTTGACGGGGCCGTCGTCCGGCTTGATGCGCGGCCAGGCGAGTGAGAAGCGGTAGCTGTCCAAGCCCAGTTGCCGCATCAGCGCCACGTCCTCGGAGACCCGGTGATAGTGGTCGCAGGCGACGTCGCCGGTCTCGCCACGCTCCACCTTGCCCGGTGTGTGGCTGAAGGTGTCCCAGATCGACGGCCGCCGGCCGCCCTCGGCCACCGCGCCCTCGATCTGGTAGGACGCCGTCGCCGCTCCGAAGACGAAGTCGGCAGGAAACTGCACGGTCACGGGATGCTCCTCTGCTGTCGCAACTTACGCGGTTAAGTGTATGCCGGGAAGAGTCTCGTTCGTCAGCTCTTCGTCAGGGTGCCGGCCGGACGGGTGCGCTGCTGCCGCGAACCTCCAGCCGCGAGCGCGGCACCTGCACCTGTCCCGGGTCTGCTCCGGCGACCAGGTCCAGCAGCGCCGTGGCCGCCTGCCGTCCGTAGGCCTGGTTGTCCCGGGACAGCGCGGTCAGTTGCGGGTCGACGGCTCGCGTCAACGGCGAGTCGTCCCAGCTGACCAGTGAGACGTCGCCGGGAACGGACAGCCCGGTCTCACGGAGCGCGCGGAGTGCGGCGACCGCCATGTGGTCGTTGCCCAGGATCAGCGCACTGGGGCGGTCCGGCGCCGCGAACAGCCGGCGCACGGCGGCGGTGGCGGAGTCGGGCGCGTAGCTGCCCTCGACGGTCTCGACGCGGATGCCGTGCCGGCGGGCGGCGGTGCGTATGCCGCGTTGGCGGGCCCGTTCGTGCGCGAACGCCCGCGGGCCGCTGACGTGCGCCAGGTGCCGGTGGCCGAGCGCCGCGAGATGGTCGACGATGAGCGCGCTGTCGGCGGCCTGGTCGGTCCAGATGCACGGCATCGAGCCACTCTGCCGTGGGCCACCGCAGAGCACCGCGGGCAGGCCGATCTGCTGGACCGCCGGTATTCGCTCGTCACGATGGCGTTCGTCGACCAGGATGACCCCGTCGATCCGTCCCTCACCCCACCACCGGCGGTAGGTCTCCACCTCGACCGCCGGCGCGTCCCCGATCACCCGCAGCAGCAGGCTCCAGCCGTGCTCGGCCAGCACGCTCTCGACCCCGGCCAGGAACTCGAAGAAGAACGAGTCGACGGCGAAGGACTCCGCGGCACGCGACAGTGCCAGGCCGATGACCTTGATCCCCGATCCGCTGAGCGCACGGGCGCTCGCGCTCGGGTGCCAGCCCAGGTCGACCGCGAGGTCCAGCACCCGGGCACGGGTCTCGGCCGCGACACCGGGCTGACCGTTGAGCGCATAGGAGACCGCCGCACGCGAGATGCCGAGCCGTCGGGCGATGTCGGCCATCGTCGCCTTGTGCGCCATACGCTCCTGCATCGTCCGGCCCGGTCAGTGCGTCTTGTTCCGGCGCAGCCACCACAGGCCGAGGATCGGCAGGATCAACGGCACGTAGCCGTAGCCCTGGCCGAACCTGGACCACACGGTCGTGTCACCGGCGCTGCCTTGTGCCACGAAGGCGGCCCGGTCGGCATACGACCAGATGCCGACGGCGAGGACGCCGAAGAGTTCGAAACTGATCGTGGCCAGGGCCACCCGCGCGCTGGCCCGGTCGCCACGGGCGAGTGCGACCGTCGCGACCAGGTAGACGACCGCGGCCACGGCCGAGAGCCAGTAGGGCAGGTGCTGGTCGGGCCAGGTCTGCGCGATCTGCATGATCGAGCGGCCGGTCGCGGCGAGACCGAGCAGGCCGTAGACCGCGACCAGCATCCGGCCGGGACCGCTGTTGATCCCGGTCCTCCCGCCCGCGCGCTTCGTGGAGCGCGCTGCGAGCTTGTCGAGTGTGTTCATGATCCGTTCCAGAGTTGCAGCAGCCGGGCGACCATCACCAGCAGGCCGAGCGTCGCCACCAGCAGCACGCCGGTCCCCCACCGGGATTCGCGTTCGGCGATCGCCCAGAATCCCGCCACCGGCAGCACACAGACCAGGCCGGCCAGGTAGGCGACGAACAGCCCCTTGGACATGTGCGCATCGGCGTCCCCCAGGCGGACGATCCCGACCACCAGTTGCGCGATGACCGCCAGTTCGGCCGCGCAGGCGAGGTAGAACATCGGGTTGTCGACCGCGCGGCCGCGCACGGTGAGGTACGCCGCGTCAATGGCCAACACCGCGAGCAATGCGATAAGCACAGTGGTGAGGGGCAGCAGCACCCGAACATCGTACGGACCCGGCGGCGTCGCCCACGACGCAGCCGAGTCCGACCATGATGACGGAGGCAGCCGTCCGGCGCCGGAGGGCGATCGAGCGACATTCGAGCGTCACCCGGCACCATGACCGAAGACAACGACACGAGGAGCACACGAATGGTGCGATGGCAGCAAGTGACGGCCGCGGCGACCGCGGGATCGATCGTGGGGCTGGCGATGCGTGACCTGGCGCAGCGGCAGCACGCGGTCCTGCGCAACTACCCCGTGGTCGGCCATCTGCGCTACTTGCTCGAGGACATCCGTCCGGAGATCCAGCAGTACTTCATCGAGCGCAACTGGGACGGCCGGCCGTTCGACCGCGACACCCGCTCGATCATCTACCAGCGGGCGAAGGGCACCCACGGCGAGCAACCGTTCGGCACCGAGCGCGATGTCGACCAGGCCGGTTACGAGGCGCTGGTGCACTCGACCGCTCCGTTGGAGAAGCCGGACGCTCCACCGCGCGTGCGGGTCGGTGGACCGGACTGCGCCAAGCCCTACGACATGTCCCTGCTGAACGTCTCGGCGATGAGCTTCGGCGCCTTGTCGGCCAACGCGATCCGGGCGCTCAACAAGGGTGCGCAGCTCGGCGGCTTCGCACATGACACCGGCGAGGGGGGCCTGACGCCATACCACCAGGAGTTCGGTGGCGATCTGGTCTGGGAGATCGGTTCAGGCTATTTCGGCACGCGGACCAAGGACGGTGACTTCGACCCCGAGCAGTTCCGCGACAAGGCGTCCGACGACCAGGTGAAGTGCGTCTCGCTGAAGCTCAGCCAGGGTGCCAAGCCGGGCATCGGCGGGGTGCTGCCCGCGGCCAAGGTCACCGCCGAGATCGCGCAGTTCCGCGGCGTGCCCGAGGGCGAGAAGTGCGTCAGTCCGGCGCGGCACAAGGTGTTCGACACGCCGGTGGAACTCATCGAGTTCATCGCCCGCATGCGCGAGCTGAGCGGCGGCAAACCCGCCGGCTTCAAGCTGTGCGTCGGTTCGCGACGGGACGTGCTGGCGATCTGCAAGGCGATCCGCGAGGTCGGCACCGCGCCCGACTTCATCATCGTGGACGGCTCGGAGGGCGGCACCGGTGCCGCACCGCTCGAATACGAGGACCACGTCGGTATGCCGCTCACCCACGGCCTGATGACGGTGCACAACGCACTGGTCGGCACGGGCCTGCGGGACGACATCAAGCTGGGCGCCAGCGGCAAGATCGCCGGTGGCGCGGACATCGTCAAGCGCCTCATCCAGGGTGCGGACTACACCAACTCGGCGCGCGCCATGATGATGGCCGTGGGTTGCATCCAGGCGCAGGAGTGCCACACCGGCAAATGCCCCGTCGGTGTCGCGACCCAGAGCAAACGGCGCGCCCGTGGGCTCGACGTGCCGACCAAGAGCGAGCGCGTGCACCGCTACCACCGGGCGACCGTCGAGCAGGCCGCCCAGATCATGGCGACACTGGGCGTGCGGGAGCCGCACGAGCTCAGCCCGCACATGTTGCGGCACAACATCTCACCGCAGGAGAGTCGCAGCTACGCCGAGCTGTTCACCTGGTTGCAGCCCGGTGAGCTGCTGCAGGGTGCGCCGCACTCGTGGGCCGCGGACTGGCAGGCCGCCAGCGCCGACAGCTTCAGCCCGCAGCTGTCCACCTATCGCGCCGGGGAAGGACGGTCGGCCTGAGCCGGCCGACCTGACCGAGAGGAGCAGGGACTGACCGAGAGGAGTACGAACTCGGCTCGATT
>NZ_JBQCGS010000108.1:0-65959 GCF_051955415.1 Flexivirga sp. | reverse complement strand
CGGCGGCTGCCCCGGCACCACCCTGCTGTACAACCCGGAGCACGACACCCTGGATACGGTTTATGCCGACCTCGCCGTGGCGCCGCACCACCGGCGCCACGGCGTGGGCAGCGCGCTCGTCGACCACGCGAAGCGTCGTGTCCGCCAACTCGGCCGCTCGACGTTGTTCAGCGAGTCGCTGGCGCCCGGTGACGGGTCCGGTGCAGATGGACACCGATCCTTCGCCACCTCGCGGGGATTCACCACGGCCTGGCGTGAGACCACCCGGCACCTGCAGTTGCCGGTGCCCGACACCCGGCTGGGCGACCTCGCTGCCGCGGCGGCGCCGCGCAGCGCCGGCTACCGGATCGAGACGTTCGTCGGTCGGGTGCCGGACGACCTGCTGCCCGGACTGGCCGATCTGATGGCCATGCTCGCCGTCGATGCGCCGTCCGGCGACGTCGACTTCGAGGCGGAGGCGGTGACGCCGGAGCGGCTGCGCCACATCTATGCACGCGAGGCGGAGCAGGGCCGGATCCGCTTGTCGACACTGGCGATCGAGCATCGGACCGGTGTCGTTGCGGCGCAGACCGATCTGGTCTTCGATGACACGCTCGACCCGGTCGAGCAGGAGGGCACCTACGTCCACCGGCTGCACCGTGGTCACCGGCTCGGGGCCATGGTGAAGGTGGCGAATCTACAGCGGCTGCAACGCGACTACCCCGGGCGCCCGTTCGTGCGCACGACCAATGCCGAAACCAACGCGCACATGGTGTCGATCAACCTGGACCTCGGCTTCGAGGTCGTGGAGACCGCGATCGAGTGGGTGGCGGAGTTGTCCGCTCGCTAACCCGCGGCGCAGATCTCGTGCAGCAGCTCGAGTGCGCGGCGAGTGACCGGGCTGCCGGCCGCGGCATCCCGCACGTGCACCGAGATGCCGCGCTGCACCACCGGATCGGTCAGCGGCACCGCTCGTGCGCGCCGCGGGAGTGAGCCGAGGGTCAGCCGCGGCGCGAGGGTGATGCCGATGCCGGCCGCGACCAGCGCGAAACTCGTGTGGTGGTCCTGGCATTCGGCCACGGTGCGCGGTGCGATGCCGGTCTTGTTGAGCGCCCGGCGCAGGATGCGCCCGCAGGTCTGGTCCTCGTTGCTGTCGTCGATCCACGGTTCGTCGGCCAGGTCACCCATCGAGACCTCATCGGCCTCGGCGAGCGGATGTTTCGCGGGCAGGACCGCGACATACGGCTCGGTCATCAGCGCGTGCCGGGTGTAGCCCTTGGGTGTCACGGGGCGTTCGGTCAGGTCCTCGGTGCGGATGTCCAGGTCGCAGTCGGAGCGGGCCGCCTCGTGGTGCTCGTTGAGGTCGACCGTGATCAGGACGTCCTTGAACTCGCGCTGCAGCTTCGCGACCAGCTGCGGCACCCACTCCTCGCCGGCCGACGCGAAGCAGGCGATGGACAAGCTGCCGGTGCGACCGTGCCGCAGGTCGGTGACGACGTTGTCCAGTCGGGCGAGCGCGCCCATCGCGTCCTCGCTCTGTTGGGCCAGGAGCCGGCCGGTGGGCGTGGGGCAGATCCCGCGTCCGGCCTTCTCGAAGAGCGTCAGGCCGGTCTCCCGCTGCAGTTGGTTGATGTGCTGGCTGACCGCGGACGGGGTGTAGCCCAAGTGGGCGGCGGCCGCCTGCACCGAGCCGCTGGCGACGACGGAACGGAAGACCCTCAGCCGGTGGATGTCGAGCATCGCATCAGACTACAGCAACACTTAATGATCATGAAGAAATCACAGCTTGTGCTGAATTGTTAAGCAGTTCAGAATGATGTTTATGAACACAACACAGTCACTGAACAAGTCATCGCGGCAGCACCACGACCATGGCCGGGTACCGGTCGGCTTCGCCGGGCGGATCCGCGCGTTCTGGCGCGATCAGCAGGACGCCCAGGAGCTGTTGCTGGAGAAGCAGGCGCCCTGGCTGCGTCGCCGTTGAGCACCATACCCGTCCACCATCCGCATAACGCCCCCGGACCGACGAGGTCAGGGGCCGTTCGTCGTTTTCGGCGCGAAGATCCGGCCCGGCTGCTCGCTACGCGACCAGCTCGGCGACCTTGGCCAAGGTGTCCTCGAGCTGGTCCCGGCTCACCAGGGGGAAGAGGTTCTGGCTGAGCAGCTCCTTGTCGGTCACCCGGCTCCAGTCATAGGTCTGGCTGACCTCGGTCTGGTCGGGTCCCTGCGGGGTGAGTTCCCAGACCCACTCCCAGCCGGGTGGCTGAGTGCCGGCCGGGGCGGTCTGCCAGGCCAGCAGCTTGTCCTTCTCGTAGCCGGTCACGTGGTTGTCGGTCTGGTATTCACCGCCCATGTGATCGCCCTCCATGTTCATCGTGAAGACGTCGCCGGTGCCGCTGATCCGGTCGGTGCCCACGGCGCTGCGCACGAAACCGGAACCGTCCAGTCGGACGTGATTGGCCGGCAGCGTGAGCACCTCGAAAATCGCCGCGGCAGGCGCGTCGATCGTGCGGGAAACGCTGATCCTCGTGTCATCACTCATGTCTCCAACCTGCCTCCTCGACTTGGTTTCCGCAACCGCGCGCGGTGCATGGTGACGCATAGTTGAGCGGAATAGACTCAACTTTTTGATCGTTGTGTATGGCGAGACGTGTGCCGTCCTTGCCCCGGTGTCGCCCACCGCGCAAAGGTGGGTAGAGAGGGGAGACCGGCACACCAGCAACGACAGACGACCCGACCAGGGAGGACCAACCAACGTGGCTCTACAGCTGACCACCAAGGCGCAAGAGGCTGTCTCCGACGCAGTCCAGCTCGCCACCACCGCCGGCAACCCCCAGGTGGAGCCGGCA
Source organism: Flexivirga sp. (assembly GCF_051955415.1). Classification (NCBI taxonomy): domain Bacteria; kingdom Bacillati; phylum Actinomycetota; class Actinomycetes; order Micrococcales; family Dermacoccaceae; genus Flexivirga; species Flexivirga sp. The sequence continues at coordinate 63,131 of NZ_JBQCGS010000108.1, read as the reverse complement.
CACCTGCTGCTCGCGCTCGCGCAGCAGACCGACACGACCACCGGTCCGCTGCTGGAGGCCGTCGGCACGACCGCGCAGGCGGTGCGGGCGACCGCGGAGCAGCTGCTGCGCACGCTGCCGGCGACGCAGGGCGCCTCAGTGGGCCAGCCGACCATGTCCCGCACCTTCGCCAACGTGCTGGAGCAGGGACGCCAGGCGATGGAGTCGATGGGCGACACCTACGTCTCCACCGACCACCTGCTGCTGGCCCTCGCGCGGACCGGTGAATTCGGCCTCAACGCCGAGGGGCTGGCCGCCGCCATCCCGCAGACCCGCGGTGGCGGCAAGGTGACCAGTCCGGAGCCCGAGGGCAGTTTCGACGCCCTGCAGAAGTACGGCACCGACCTGACCGCGGTGGCCCGCGAGGGCAAGCTCGACCCGGTCATCGGCCGTGATTCCGAGATCCGCCGCGTCGTGCAGGTGCTGTCCCGGCGCACCAAGAACAACCCGGTGCTGATCGGCGAGCCCGGCGTCGGCAAGACCGCGGTGGTCGAAGGCCTCGCGCAGCGCATCGTCGCCGGCGACGTGCCGGAGTCGTTGCGCGACAAGCGGTTGATCTCCCTCGACCTCGGTGCGATGGTCGCCGGTGCGAAATACCGTGGCGAGTTCGAGGAACGACTCAAGGCCGTCCTGGAGGAGATCAAGGGCTCCGACGGCCAGGTGATCACCTTCATCGACGAGCTGCACACCGTGGTCGGCGCAGGCGCCGGCGGAGACTCCTCGATGGACGCCGGCAACATGCTCAAGCCGATGCTGGCGCGCGGGGAGCTGCGGCTGGTCGGTGCTACGACGCTCGACGAATACCGCGAACACATCGAGAAGGACCCGGCGCTGGAGCGCCGTTTCCAGCAGGTGTATGTCGGTGAGCCGTCCGTGGAGGACACCATCGCCATACTCCGTGGCCTCAAGGAACGTTACGAGGCCCACCACAAGGTCGCCATCTCCGATGCGGCGCTGGTCGCGGCCGCCTCGCTGTCCGACCGCTACATCACCGCGCGGCAACTGCCGGACAAGGCGATCGACCTGATCGACGAGTCGGCGTCCCGGCTGCGGATGGAGATCGACTCCTCGCCGGTCGAGATCGACGAGCTGCGGCGTGCCGTCGACCGGCTGAAGATGGAGGAACTGCACCTCGAGAACGAAACGGACGCCGCATCGAAGGACCGGTTGGCCAAGCTGCAGTCCGACATGGCGGACAAGCAGGAGGAGCTGAGCGCGCTCACCGCCCGCTGGGAGCAGGAGAAGGCCGGACTCAACAAGGTCGGCGACCTGAAGAGCCAGATCGACGAACTGCGCACCCAGGCCGACCGGTTGGAGCGGGACGGCGACCTCGGCGGTGCATCGAAGATCCGCTTCGGCGACCTGCCGGCGCTGGAGCAGCAGCTGGCGGAGGCGCAGGCCGCCGAGTCGACCAGTTCGACCGCCGGTGGTGAGGCGCCGATGGTCAAGGAGGAGGTCGGACCGGACGACATCGCGGACGTGATCTCGTCCTGGACCGGCATACCCGCCGGACGCCTGCTCGAGGGTGAGACCGAGAAGCTGCTGCGCATGGAGGACTGGATCGGCCAGCACGTGCTCGGCCAGAAGAGCGCGGTGCAGGCGGTCTCGGACGCGGTGCGCCGGACCCGTGCCGGTGTCGCCGATCCCGACCGCCCGGCGGGTTCGTTCCTCGTCCTCGGCCCGACCGGGGTCGGCAAGACCGAGCTGGCCAAGGCCGTCGCGGACTTCCTGTTCGACGACCCCCGCGCCGTGGTCCGCATCGACATGTCCGAATACTCCGAGCGGCACGCGGTGGCGCGGCTGATCGGCTCGCCTCCGGGCTACGTCGGTTACGAGGAGGGCGGTCAGCTGACCGAGGCGGTGCGCCGTCGCCCCTACTCGGTGGTGCTGCTCGACGAGGTCGAGAAGGCCCACCCGGAGACGTTCGACATCCTGCTGCAGGTGCTGGACGACGGCCGGCTGACCGATGGCCAGGGCCGCACCGTGGACTTCCGCAACGTCATCCTGATCATGACCTCCAACCTGGGGTCGCAGTTCCTGGTCGACCCCACGCTGGATCTGAAGCAGAAGCACGACTCGGTCATGAACACCGTGCGGCAGTCGTTCAAGCCCGAGTTCATCAACCGGCTGGACGAGGTCATCATCTTCGAGGCGTTGACCAAGGAGGAGTTGACCCGAATCGTGGATCTGCAGGTCGACGCGATCGCGCTGCGGCTGGCCGAGCGCCGGATCACCGTCGACGTCACCGACGCCGCGAAGCAGTGGCTGGCCGACGAGGGATACGACCCGGCATACGGTGCGCGGCCGCTGCGACGGCTGGTGCAGAAGCAGATCGGCGACCGGCTCGCGAAGGCGTTGCTCGGTGGTGAGGTTCGAGACGGCCAGCCGGTGACCGTCGACACGGCACCGGACGGTGACGGCCTGATGCTGGTGCCCGCCGCGGTCCCCGCCGCCTGATCACCGAGCGGACACAAAACACACTGAGCGGACACGAAATCCGGGCATTTTGTCGCCGGATTTCGTGTCCGCTCGATGCGTAAGGTGTCCGCTCGGTGAAGGGGTGGTCGGCGCAATCAGGGCCGGTCGGCGCGCCGGGAGAGCGCGGTGGCGAAGGACGGCGCGAGCGGCAGCGCGTCGCCGACGAGCAGGCATGCCTGCAGCGCGTGATACACGTCCGGCTTGCCCTGCCAGGTGCCTGCCGCGGGCCGGTTGGTCTCGTCGAGCTCGTGGTGCCACGAGCCGTGCTCGCGGTCCAGGAGGTGCTCCTGCGCATACCTCCACCACCGCGTGAGGCACTCGTCCCAGCGTGGGTCGCCGGTCGTGCGGCCGAGCGCGTATGCCGCCCCGATCGCCTCGCACACGACCCAGTGCATCCGCGCCCGCACGACCGGCCGGCCCGCCCAATCGGTGGTGTAGACGAACCCGTCGGCGCCGTCGGCCGCCCACCCGTCCGCCACCGCGCGATCGGCGAGTTCCGTTGCGGCAGTGACCAGCTCATCGCCGTTGTATGACGCCTCGAGCCGCAACCGGCTCGCGCGCACCGACAGGGCCAGGCGTGACCACTCCAGTCCGTGACCGATGGTGGCACCGAAGGGCCGGAAGGGGTCCGCGGAACGCTCCCGGTTGTACTCGGGCAACACCCGGCCGTCGGCGTCGAAGTGTTCGGGGATGCGCCAGTCCCGCGCCCGCGCCCAGCCGGCGACCTGCACCGTGATGGCTTCGGCGCGGTCCAGGTAGTCGACCTCCCCGGTCACGTCGTGCAGCGCCAGGAACGCCTCCACCGTGTGCATGGCGGCGTTGACCCCGAGATAGGGCTCGACGTCGCTCCAGTCGGCCGCGAAGCTCTCGTGCACCAACTTCTTCGCGGGGATCCAGAAATGCTGCTCGTGCACCCGCCGCGCGGCGGCCAGCAACTCGCCGGCGCCGTCGGCGTCCGCCACGACGGCACTGCTGGCGGCCAACAGCACGAACGCGTGCGGGTAGGCCAGTTTGCGAGCATCCACCGGCGCCCCGGTGGCGCCGTCGAGGGTCGTGAACCATCCGTCGTGCGTCCCGTCGCGGAACGACGACGACAGCGCCCGCACGCCGTGATCGACCAGTGCGGCGAACTCCGCGCGGCCGGTCAGCACTCCCAGCGCCGCCACATGGGTCATCCGGCAGGTCAGCCACAGCTCGAGCGGCCGGTCGGTCAGCTCGCCGGTGTCGTCGAGCCAGCCGAAACCGTGCGGTGTGCGGGAGCGCAGCGCGAAGTCGAGCAGCCGGTCGGCCTCGACCCGCAGCTGCCGGGACGTCCCGGCATCCACGGTCATCGGGCGAGCTCCTCGATCGCCGCGGCCACCCGATCGGGCGCTTCCCACGGGAGCATGTGCCCGAGCCGGTCGAGCGTCCGCAACTCGGCCTGGGGGAGCCCGGCAGCGATCCGTTGCGCGAGGGTGGGCGGCGTGAGCCGGTCGCGCGCGCCGACCAGCACCTGGGTCGGCACCGTCTGCAGCGCACCGAGCGCCGCCACCTCGTCGTGCTCCATCAGCGCGTCGTAGTACCCGGCGAAGACGTTCAACCGGGTGCCGCGCGCGATCACCGTCGCATCGTGCACGTCGGCCGGATCGGCGTCGCGCCCGAACGCCGCCGCGCGGTGCGCCTTCTCCGTCATACCGCGGCCGATCGGCACGCGCACGTGCCGCAGCGCCGCCATCAGCGGGCGCTCGCCGGGGCGTCCCGAACCCCGCAATCCGCCGGCCGCCGTCGACACCAGGGCGATGCCGCGGACCCGCTCGACGAACTCCTGCGGCGCCAGCCCGGCATACGCCAGGATCGTCATGCCGCCCATCGAGTGCCCGCCGAGCACCACCTGCTCGTCGGCCGGCGTGAGCTCGGCGACAACCGTCCGCAGGTCGGCACCGAGGCGGCGGATCGACTCCTGGCCGACCTTGCGCGACCCGCCGGCCAGCGTCGAGCCGCCGTGTCCGCGCTGGTCCCAGAGCACCACCCGCAACGCCGGGTCCAGGGTGCGCAGCACCGGCAGCCATGAGCGGTGGTCCAGGATCCAGCCGTGCCCGAGCACGACGGTGCGCCCGGCCGGTTGCCGCGGCTCGCGGACGTATGCCGACAGGACCGCCCCGTCGTCGGTGGTCACATGGTGCACATGAAGTCCGGCCATGCCGGTCATTCTCCCCGACCGCCACCGGCCACGGGGCGCCGGGAACCGGACGGCGCGCCCGAGCGTCAACCAGCGCAGAACAGGCATCTCCGGAAAGATAGGTTGCTCCCCATGCGACGTACCCTTGCCGTCACCAGCTCGCTCGCCGTCATGGTGTCCCTTGTGCTGACCGGCTGCAGCAACGACGGGAAGAAGTCCTCTCCGTCCGGGACGAAGAGCGCGACACAGGCTGCGGTCACGCCGCGGTCGGTGCTCGCCGAGGCGAAGAAGACCCTCGACGACACCTCCGGGGTGCATCTGAAGCTGACCTCGGACAAGATCCCGGCCAAGGAGAACGGCCTGGTCAGCGGGGAGGGCGACGGCTCGCACGCCCCGGCCTTCAAGGGCGACATCGCGGTGCGCATCCCGGCAGCGGGCACCATCAACGTGCCGGTCGTGGCGGTCGGCGGCAAGGTCTGGGCCAAGACCCCGCTCAGCCCGAAGATGGCACCGATCGACCCCACCCAGTTCGGTGCGCCCGATCCGGCGAACATCTTCGCCAGGAATGGCGGATTCTCCTCGCTGCTGGTCGCGACACAGTCACCGAAGTTCGGCGACAAGAAACGCGACGGCAAGGACATCGTGCAGATCGTGACCGGCACACTGCCCGGCTCGGCCATCAAGCAGACCCTCAACTTCGGCGACGCCGGCACGACATACGACGCGGTCTATCAGATCACCGAGCAGGGCGAGTTGCGCTCGGCCGAGCTGACCGGCGCGTTCTACAAGGGGCCCGATGACACGTCATACACCGTCGAGTTCACCAAGTACGGCGAGCAGGTTGCGATCAAGGCACCCTGACCCACCGGCCGGGAGCGCGGCCTCCGGGCGGGACCGGGCCATGCTCGCGACCGCCTCCACGGCGGTCGCGCTCGCCGCCGCCGACACCTACGTCGTGGTGCTGGCGTTGCAGGACATGATGAACGGCGTCGGGCTCGGCGTCGACGCCCTGCAGCGGGCCACCCCGATCATCTCCGGCTTCCTGCTCGGCTACATCGCCGTGCTGCCGCTGATCGGCCGGCTCGCCGATCTGATCGATCGGCAACGCATCCTCACCGGCTGCCTGGCACTCTTCGTCGTCGGCTCCGCGGTGACGGCGATCTCCGCCGAACTGCCGGTGATGGTCGTCGGCCGTTTCCTGCAGGGCGTAGGTGGCGGCGGCCTGGTCCCGGCGACCCTCGCGCTCGTCGCCGACCTCTGGCCGCCCGGCCGACGCGGCACCGCGCTCGGCGTGGTCGGTGCGGTGCAGGAGATCGGCAGCGTGGTGGGTCCGCTGCTCGGTGCGCTCATCCTTGCCGTGTCCGACTGGCGAATGATCTTCTGGGTCAACGGTTTCGCCGGGATCGTGCTCGCCCTGTGCATCGTCGCCTGCGGGCGTCGCGCACCACGTGAACGGGTCGGTGCCCCGGTGCCGGTGTGGTGGCGGGCGCTCACCGCGCTCGCCGCCGTCGCCACGGTGATCCTGCTCGGTCTCGCCCTGTGGGCGCCCGATGCGCTGACGACGTCGATCCGGTGGGGCGGTCCGTTCGTCCCGTATGGCGACCACACAGCCCACCTGTTGACACCCATCGGTGTGTGGGGACTGGCCGCGCTCGCGGTGGTGCTGGCGCTGTCGGTGCGCTTCTGGTGGCCGATCGCCCGCAGCGTCGACGTGATCGGCGCCGTGCTGATCGCCGTCGCGCTCGGCGCGCTGGTGCTCACCTTCGCCGCCTCCGATCCCGAGAAGCAGGTGGTCGGCCCGCTCGGCTGGTGGCTGCTGCCGCTCGCCGTCGTCGCCGCGGCGCTCTCCGTATGGCGCCACCGCGCCAGCGAACACCCGCTGATCGCGCCCGGCGTGGTGGTCGGGCGCGTGCGGCCGGCGCTGGTGGTGTCGGTCTGCGTCGGCACGGCCATCGTGGCGATCGTCGTCGACGTACCCGTGCTGGCGCGGCTGACGATCACCGACTCACAGACCCAGGCCGCCCTGGTGCTGCTGCGCTTCCTGATCGCGGTGCCGGTGGGCGCGCTGGCCGGCGGATGGCTGCTGCGACGTCTCGGTCCGGCGCTGATCGCGGCACCCGGCCTGCTGGTCACGGCGCTCGCCCTGGCGTGCATGTCCCGGTGGGACGCCGGAGCGCTCGACTCGTGGCTGGTGCCGACGGTCCTGCTGGTGCTGGCCGGGCTGGGCGTCGGGCTGGCGATCGCACCGGTCAACGACGCGGCGTTGCACGACGCGCCGCAGGCCGCCCACGGGGTCGCCTCGTCGTTGCTGGTCGTGGCCCGGATGGTCGGCATGGTGGTCGGCCTGGCGCTGCTGACCGCGATCGGACTGCACCGGTTCTACGGCCGGGTGCAGTCGCTGCCGCACCCGACCCAGGCACAGGTGACCGACGCAGGCGTACTGCAGGTGCAGACCGTCTTCCTGGGCGCGGCGGTGGTGGCGTTGGCCGCTGCAGCGGTCGCCCTGCTGCTCGGCCGGCACGTGAGCGCGCCGGCCGACCAACCGGCGCTGTCGACGGAGGTCACTCGGTCCCGGTGAGATGTGACCCGGTGAGTGCCGGTCCGGTGACTTCGGATCCGGTGAATTCGTAGTCCACCAGATCCGGCCGGGCCAGTCTGCGCTCGTACTCCCCGACGCTGCCCGGCCACAGCATCCGGTTGCGACCCTGGTCGTCGAGATACCAGCTGGTGCAGCCGCCGGACTCCCACACCGACTGGGCGCTGCGCTCGTCGAGCCGCTGCATGTGCGCCGGCACCACCTCGGGGCGCACCCGGACCGCTGTCGCGCCGCGGGCGTCCCGCTCATCCAGCAGCGTGGTGACCAGCCCGATCTGCGCCTCGATCATCAGCACCACGGAGGTGTGTCCGAGCACGGTGTTGCGACCGAGCAGGAAGAACAGATTGGGGTAGCCCGGCGCGGTCACGCCGTAGTAGGTCTGCGCGTCCTGCGCCCAGTCGTCCTGCAGGCTTCGTCCGTCGACCCCGGTGATGTTCAGGTGCCGGTAGGAGCCCGTGACATCGAAGCCGGTGGCGAAGACCAGCACGTCGAGTTCGTGGGTGGTGCCGTCCTGCGTGGTGACGCCGGTGGCGTCGGCGTCCAGGATCGGGGAGGTCTCGACGGTGACGTGGTCGGACGCGAGCGTCGGGTAGTAGGTGTTGGACATCGTGACCCGCTTGCAGCCCATGGTGTAGTCGGGTGTCAGCTTCGCGCGCAGCTCTGGGTCCTTGACGACCGAATGCATGTGCGCCACCGCGGCTTTCGAGGCGGCCTTCAGGGCCGCGGGCGCCTTGGTGAAGCCGCCGACCCGCACCTCCCCGGCGGCCCGCAGCTTCGCGCGGTGCGCCTTCATCAACCAGGGCCGCTTCTCGTACTGATCGATCAGCCAGTCCGGGTATGCCGGGTCGACCTTCGGCAGCACCCAGGTGGGCGTGCGCTGGAAGACCGTCAACTGCCGGGCGTCCTCCGCCAGCGGTGGGATGACCTGCACGCCGCTGCAGCCGGTGCCGATGACCCCAACCCGTTTGCCGACCACCGTCGTGCCGGGATCCCAGGACGCGGTGTGCAACAGTTCGCCGCGGAACGTCTCGATGCCGGGGATGTGCGGGATCACCGGCTCGTGCAGTGCGCCGACGCCCAGCGCCACCGCGCCCGCGACGAGCTGCTGGGTCTCGCCGGTGCCGGTGGTGACGCTCAGATGCCAGGCGGCCAGGCCCTCGTCATACGTCATCCGCTCCACGATGCTGCCGAAGCGGATGTGCTCGCGCAGGCCGTACTTCTCCACGCAGAAGAGCAGGTAGTCCTGGATCTCGTCGGCGGTCGCGTAGGCCTTGGACCAGTAGGGGTTGAGCTCGAAAGAGAAGGAGTAGAGATGACTGGGCACGTCGCACTCGCAACCGGGGTAGCGGTTGTCGCGCCAGGTGCCGCCGATCTCCTGGGCCTTCTCCAGGACGACGAAATCGCGACCGCGGTTCTTGGCCGCGATCGCCATCCCGATGCCGGAGAAGCCCGAGCCGACGATGACCAGGTTGTGATCGACGCGAACACCCATGACGATCAGGCTACTTCGGCGTGGCGTCGCAGACGTGGGGCAACGCCGCGAGCATGCAGAACGACCTCAGTCGCCGAGCGTCACGATGACCGGCGCATGGTCGGAGGCGCCCTTGCCCTTGCGCTCCTCGCGGTCGATGGCCGCCTCGGTCACCCGGCCGGCCAGTGCGGGAGAGGCCAGCGCGAAGTCGATCCGCATGCCCTGCCGCTTGGGGAAGCGCAACTGGGTGTAGTCCCAGTAGGTGTAGGTGCCCGGCCCCGGCGTGAACGGCCGCACCACGTCGGAGAACCCGGCGTCCACGACCGCACGGAACGCGGCTCGCTCCGGGTCGGTGACATGGGTGCGACCGGCGAAGAAGCCGATGTCCCAGACGTCCTCGTCGAACGGCGCAATGTTCCAGTCGCCCGCGAGCACGATCTGCGCACCCTCGTCCTCGGCCAGCCACCCGGCGGCGGCGTCCCGCAACCGGGCCAGCCAGTCGAGCTTGTAGGCGTAGTGAGGATGCCCGACCTCGCGGCCGTTCGGCACATAGAGCGACCACACCCGGACACCGCCGCAGGTCGCCCCGATCGCCCGCGCCTCGGACACCAGAGCGTCGCCGTAGCCCGGCATCCCCGGGAAGCCGACACTGACGTCGTCGAGGCCGACCCGGGACACGATCGCCACGCCGTTCCACTGGTTGAGCCCGTGCATCGCGACCTGGTAACCCGCTGCGCGCAGCGGCAGTTCGGGGAACTGGTCGTCGCGGCACTTGGTCTCCTGGATCAGCAGCACGTCAAGGTCGTGGCGTTCGAGCACCCCGACGACGCGGTCGATCCGGGAGCGGATGGAGTTGACGTTCCAGGTCGCGATGCGCACCCGGACAATTTACGGTTCACGGCTCGCTGCCGTTCAGCTGCCCCATGGTGTTCCGGCGATGGATGGGAAGGCTGGACCGTGTTCGGCCGGACCCCGCAGGTTCTCGCTACAGTGGGCGCTCATGGCCACCGCACTCGTCACCGGCGCGAGCGCCGGCATCGGCAAGACCTTCGCGACCCAGCTCGCCCAGCGCGGTCACGACCTCGTCCTGGTCGCGCGCACCGAGTCCCGGTTGCAGGAGCTCAAGGAGCAACTGGAGGAGCGCTACTCCATCGCGGCCGAGGTCCTTGCGGCAGACCTGAGCGACCGACTCGACATCCAATTGGTTGCCGATCGGCTCGCCGACGCCGAACGGCCGGTCGATCTGCTGGTCAACAATGCCGGCTTCGGACTGAAGAAGCCGTTCCTGCGCAACGAGATCCGTGCCGAGGAGGAGATGCTGACCGTGCTCGTCCGCGCGGTCACCGTGCTCTCCCACGCCGCCGCCCTCGCGATGCGGGCCCGCCGCCGCGGCGCGATCATCAACGTCTCCTCCGTCGCGGGATTCATGGCATCGGGCACCTACTCCGCGGCCAAGTCCTACGTGACGGTCTTCTCCGAGGGCCTGTCCAGCGAGTTGCGCGGCACCGGGGTGACGGTGACCGCGCTCTGCCCCGGATTCACCCGAACCGAGTTCCACGCCAGGGCCGGCATCAAGGGGCACGGCATACCGGACTTCATGTGGCTGCAGGCCGATTCGCTGGTCAAGGAGTGTCTCGACGACGTCGACCGCGGCAAGGTGGTCTCGATCCCGGGCGCGCAGTACAAGGTTGCCGCGACCGCGTTGCGGGTGCTGCCCCGGCCGGTCGTGCGCATGGGGAGACTCAGCCGTAAACATCGTCCCCAGTGACAACCGCAGTGCCCACCGCAGGGCGAACGAAACCAGGAATGAGCGAGGAGCCGGCAGTGGCCAAGCAGGAGTTGTTGGAGCGCATCAAGACCGACGCGATCGTCCGGGGCAAGGTGACCTTGTCCTCGGGCAAGGAGGCCGACTACTACGTCGACCTGCGCCGGATCACTCTCAGCGGCGCCGCCGCTCCACTGGTCGGCGCGGTGATGCTCGAACTCACCGCCGACCTGTCGTCTGACGCCGTCGGCGGTCTCACGATGGGTGCCGACCCGGTGGCGACGGCGATGCTGCACGCGGCGGCCGCGGAGGGGCGCACGCTGGACGCCTTCGTGGTCCGCAAGGCCGGCAAGGCGCACGGGCTGCAGCAGCGCATCGAGGGACCCTCGATCAAGGGGCGTCGCGTCGTCGTGGTCGAGGACACCTCCACCACCGGCGCCTCGGCGCTCGAAGCGGTGGCGGCCGCCCGGGAAGCCGGCGCGGAGGTCGTCGCCGTCGCGGTGATCGCCGACCGGTCGACCGGTGCGCGCGAGCGCATCGAGTCCGAGGGGATCACCTACCTGACCGCCTACGGTCTGGAGGATCTGGGACTGGCCTGAACCCCGGCGCTGGCCCGAATACTCCGCGGTGGCCACGGTCCAATCCGGCGGCCCCCAGGTCGCCAGGACTGTCTCATCACTCGACATTATCCATAGCTGCATATTTCGTTATGCGACACTGAGGCACCCACGCACGAATGTTGGGTGGGTGAATCGTTCCGAAGGTGTCGCGTGTCCGAAATCCTGCAGCAGCCCGAAGGCGTCGGACGGGTGGTGCTCGTCGGTGGCGGTCCCGGCGCCGAGGACCTGATCACCGTGCGCGGACTGCGTGCGCTGCAACAGGCCGACGTCGTGATCGCGGACCGGCTTGCCCCGCGCGGCCTGTTGGGTGACCTGCCGCCGGGCACCGAGGTGATCGATGTCGGCAAGACGCCGCACCACCACCCGGTGCCGCAGCACGAGATCAACCGGTTGCTCATCGAGCGGGCCCGGCGCGGCCAACACGTCGTCCGGCTCAAGGGCGGCGACCCGTTCCTGCTCGGTCGCGGCGGCGAGGAGGTGCTGGCCTGCCGGGCGGCCGGGGTGCCGGTCGAGGTGGTGCCCGGGGTGACCTCCGCCCTGTCGGCGCCCGCGGCCGCCGACGTGCCGGTCACGCACCGCGGCATCGCGCACGGCGTGCTGGTCATCTCCGGTCATGACGACATCGACACCAGCCTGCTGGCGCAGTGGCGCCATACGATCGTGGTCTTGATGGGTATGGCGCGGCTGCGCGAGCTCGCTGCCGAACTCATCCGGGCCGGCAAGTCTCCGCAGACGCCCGTCACGGTGATCCAGTCGGCGTGGACCGCCGACCAGCGGCACGTCAGCGGCTCACTGGACGACGTCGCGGATCGCGTTACGGCACAAGGCATCGGCAACCCGGCAGCCATCGTGATCGGGGACGTCACCCGGGCCCTGGAGGCGGTTCCGCTGTGACGGCGCTCGTCCTCGTCGCGCACGGCACGGCCGACCCGCGCGGCCGGCAGACCGTGATCGCGCTCCGCTCCCAGGTCGCCCGGTTGCTGCCCGGCGTCCGTGTCCTCGACGCGTATGTCGACGTACAGCGCCCGCGGCTGCCGGACGTGGTGGATGCGCTGGTCCGCCAAGGCGATCGAACCGTCATCGTCCCGACATTGCTGTCCACGGGCTACCACATCGAGGTCGATGTGGCCCGAGCCGCGGCGGTGTCGCCGCTGGTGACCGCCGCCCCTCCGCTGGGACCGCACCCGGTCCTCGCGCAGATCCTCGGTGACCGGCTCGACGCGGCGGGGGCCACCCGGTCGGCGCCGGTCGTGCTGGCGGCGGCCGGGTCGTCGCGGCCGGAGGCGGCGGACGCGGTCCGGGAGGTCGCCGCCGACCTGCAGGCCCGACGGACCGGTCGGGTCGTCGCCGGGTTCGCAGCCGCCGCATCGCCTTCCGTGCGCGAGGCCGTGGATGGTGCCGTCCACGATGCGGCTGGTGGTCGAGCGGGCGACGCCGCGGACGGTGTCTGGCTGGCGTCATACCTGCTCGGTCACGGCTTCTTCCACAGCATGCTGAGCCGGATCGGGCCGCCGGTGACCGAACCGCTCGGTGCTGACCCGCGCATCGCGAGCCTGGTGCGCGACCGGTTCCTGGCGTGCATGGCAACGCCGGCCGAACGGGCTGCTGCCCGCCGGCCGGCGTCGGTCGCCTGACGCTGCGCTCTTACGGCTGGGCGACGAGGTTGCGGTAGGCGCTGATCGACGTCGGCGCGTCCGGCTTCACCAACTCGGGCAGCACCTTGTCGAACTTCGCGGCCAGCTTGAGGCTGGGCATCACCTTGTGAGGCTTGTTCGAGTAGGCCACGGTCGCGGCGCCCCACGAGGAGGCAGCGCGACGCTGGTTCGGGGTGCCGTGGTGGCCGGGGGAGTCGAACGAGCAGTCACCGACGTCATAGAACGACTCCTCGACCTGCAGCACCTGGACCGGCTTCATGCCCAGCCCCTTCTTGTGCGTGGCGAAGTAGGTGCCGAACGCATCGGCCATCAGCTCGGTCCGACGGGTCGCCTCCGCCCCGGTGAGCGGGCTGTCGAAGAGGTTGTCCTCGTACTGCACGTGGTGGGACATCTCGTGCCCGAGCACGGCCTTCGGGCCGACCTTGTTGAGCCCTATGGCCTTGAGTGCCGCGAGGATGCCGTCGCCGAAGACCATCTTGTCCTTGAGCTTGCGGATCACCGGGTCCGGGTCGCCCTCGCCGGAGAACGCGAACGCGTTGAGGGTGAAGATCGCGTTGTCGCCGTTGCTCAGCGCCGGGTCGCTCTGCACCATCGTGATGATGTCCTGGGCGATGTCCGCCGCGTCGGCGGGGCCCACGCCATACATGAACTGCACGACGGAGGTCACCCGGTTGACGTCGGTCAGCATGCCGCCGTGCATCGCCATCAGCTGCACGTTGTTCAGGCGCACGTCCCAGAACCGCTGGGCGATGCCGAAGGTCGAGGTCAGGCTGTCCTTGTATGCCGGCAACAGCTGGAAGCCGGCACCCTTCGGTGTGCCGTTGAGGATCGCGTCGTACGTCGGGATGTCCAGCCCGCCGAGCAACTGGATGAAGAAGAGGTTGAGGACGTCCACCGGTGCGAGCAGCTGGTCGACATACGCGTCGAGCTTGGTCGGCCCGCACTCGTACTGCGAGGGGTCGATCGCCCGCGCCGAACGACCGCCCGCGGCGGCCACCGTTTTGCTGACCTTGGTCTTCAGGATCGCGGTGACCGGCGACTCCTCTATCCCGAGCCGGGTGCGCGCAGCGTCGCGTCGCGTCTGCCAGTCGGCCGGCAGCTTCTGCAGGATGCGCTGGTAGATCGCCTTGCTGTCAACGCTTTGCGACTGCAGGCCGGCAACGCGGTGAGTGCCTGCGGGTGCCGCAGAGGCGCTCGTGCTGACGGCTCCGGAGAGCGAGACGGTCAGGACGGACAGGGTGGCGAAGGCGCAGACGCGCGTGAGTTTCACAGTGTGTTTCTCCCTCTGACCGACCGCGACGGGATGTGCGCGGTCGCCTGCTCATCGTCAGAGTGACTCACCGGTAGATTGCAGGTACTTACCGAAGGATTCCCAGGTTCTTACCAAGCAATGACCAGGTGTTTGCCGCGGCGCTCAGTCCCGGGGGAGGTTCAGCCAGTAGATGTCCCGCCGGCGCGCACCGGCCGGGGCGGTGCCTGGGTCGTGCCGGTCGTCGAAGTTGTGCAGGTCAGTCTCCCGCGGTCGCGGCCGTTGCCTTCTCGCGGCGGTGCTTGAGGTATTCGTAGGCCATCGGGATCACCGAGAGGATCACCACCACCATGATCGCGACGTCGATCTTGTCCCCGAGGCCGGGGAATGCCTTGCCGAGCACGACGCCGGCGGCCACGACGATGCCGACCCACAGCACGGCACCGACGGCGCTCCAGGTGAAGAAGCGCTTGCGGTCCATCCGGCTCGCGCCGGCGACCAAGGTGATGAAGGTGCGCACGATCGGCACGAACCGGCCGATCACCAGCGCCTTGTTGCCGTGCTTGTCGAAGAAGTCGTTGGTCTTCGCGAAGTACTCCTTCTTCAGGATCCGGCCGTCACGCTCGTAGATCGGCTTGCCGACGACGCGGCCGATCTCGTAGCCGACGACGTTGCCGGCGAACGCCACCAGCATCAACAACGGCACCGAGACGTAGAGCGGCACGTGGAAGTTGTACTTCGCGCTCGAGCTGAACAGGCCGATCGCGAACAGCAGCGAGTCGCCCGGCAGGATCGGGAAGAGCACTCCGCACTCGATGAAGACGATCAGCAGGGCGATGACGAAGAACGCGCCCCCGAACTGGTCGAGCAGATAGGTCGGGTCCATGAAGCTCGGGCCGAGGGAGTGCATCACGAGCGCAAGCGTACGTGAGCGCCGCTGAGGGGACGCTTAGAGCGAGGCGGCCCCGTGGTCCTTCGATGGCGCGGCGCCAACAGGACAACTTCTGTCCGCTGCGTCGTCGATGATGGGCTCATGGCGACGACGACGGCACGCCTGCTGCAGCTGCTCGGGCTGTTGCAGGCGCAGGCGGTGTGGACCGGCGAGGACCTTGCGGATCGGCTCGGTGTCACGACCCGGTCGGTGCGGCGGGACATCGACCGGTTGCGCGAGTTGGGCTACCCCGTGCAGTCCAGCCGCGGCAGCGGCGGCGGTTACCAGCTGGGTGCCGGACGTGCGCTGCCGCCGCTGCTGCTCGACCAGGAGGAGGCCGTCGCGGTCGCGGTGTGCCTGCGGCTGGCCGCGGGAGGGACCGTCGCCGGCGTCGGCGAGGCCGCGCTGCGCACGATGGCCAAGCTGGACCAGGTGATGCCGGCCGCCATACGCGCGCACGTGACGGCGGTCCAGGAAGCGACGGTGACGGTGGAGTACCAGGCGACCACCGTCGACGCCGATGCGCTGCTCACCCTCGCCCGCGCCGTGCGCGAACACCACCAGGTCCGCTTCGACTACATCGCGCGCGACGGCGCCGCGTCCTATCGCAGGGCGGAGCCGTACCGTCTGGTGGCCACCGGCCGCCGCTGGTATCTCATGGCGTTCGACCTGGACCGGGACGACTGGCGGTCCTTCCGGCTCGACCGGATGACCGGCGTGCGGGCCTCCACCTTCGGTTTCACGCCCCGGGAGGCGCCCGACGCGGAGGAGTACATCCGGCGGTCGGTCCGCTCGGGGTGGGAGCACGAGGCGACCGTGCGGCTGGCGTGTGCGCACGAGGAGGTCGAGGAGTATGTCGCCCGGTGGGGTGCGCTGACGGCGGTCGACGACGGGCACTGCGACCTGCGGGTCGGCGCGCAGGACCTCGACATGATGGCCTGGTGGTTGCTGCGGATGCCGCACGACTTCGAGGTGCTGGACAACGACGAGCTGGTGGCGGCATACCGGCGGCTGGCGACCCGGACGGCGGCGCTGGCGGGGGATGCGGTTGGCTGACTTCTCGTGAACGAGCAAGCAGTCGGTGTCGGGCCGTATGACGGGCAGTGGCCGACGCTTCCCGACGGCACCCCGGACCCGCGCTTCGATCCGGAACTGCTGGCCGATGGCGACCGGCGCAACGTCGAGGACCGATACCGGTACTGGACGCACGAGGCGATCGTCGCCGACCTGGACACGCGCCGGCACGGTTTCCACGTCGCGGTCGAGAACTGGGGGCACGACTTCAACGTCGGTTCGGTGATCCGGACCGCGAATGCGATGGGCGCCAAGGCCTTTCACATCGTCGGAAAGCGCAGGTGGAACCGGCGCGGCGCCATGGTGACCGACCGCTACCAGCACGAGCATCATCATCCGGACGTCGCCGCGCTGGCGTCGTGGGCCGCGTCGCAGGACCTGCCGCTGATCGGGATCGACAACACCCCCGGCAGCAAACCGATCGAGATCTATGAGCTGCCGGAGCGGTGCGTGCTCGTCTTCGGGCAGGAAGGTCCCGGGCTGACTCCCGCGATGCAGCAGGCATGTGTCGACGTGCTGCACATCGAGCAGTTCGGCTCCACCCGATCGATCAACGCCGGTGCCGCTGCAGCCATCGCCATGCACGTGTGGGTGCTGCGGCACGTGCACGGCTTCGGCAGCTGAAGGGTCAGCGGCCCATCCGATAGGTCAGCCACATCGCGCCGCTCGGCAGGATGAGGGCATCGGTCAGCGTCATCGGGGTCAGGTCGGTGATCCGTTCGGTGAGTCGCCGGCCCACCGGATCGAGGACCGGCGCGACGGTCAGCTGCAGTTCGTCGACCAGGCCTTCGGCCAGCAACGACTGCGCGAGCGCGATGCTGCCGTGCACTCCCACGTCCCCGGTGGTGTTCGCCTTCACCGACGCGACGATGTCGGCCAGCGGTCCGGACACCGCCTCTGCGTTGGTCCAACCACCGTCCAGCGGACTCGAGGTGACGACGTACTTCGGCACGTTGTTGATGAAATCCGCGAACAGGTCCTGCGACGTCGGCCAGAAACGCGCCCATTCGTCATACATCCCGCGGCCGAGCAGCACGGCGGTCTGGCTGCCGATCAGCCGGCGGAACGGCTCCTCCATGGCGTCCTCGAACTCCGGGGGCGCGGGTTCGGGGGTGCTCGGCGGGAAGAGGCGGTTCGGATCGTCGACCGCGCCGTCGAGCGAACAGATGGAGTAGAGCACGAGCTTGCCCATGGGAAGCCTTCCGGAGTGCGGGTACTGACACCACGATGACGCGTTGGGCGCTCGCGAATCGACAGTCCGCGAAGAATTTCGTCGAGAGTTGTCGATTCCACATCGGCTCACGCGTCATCGGGCTGTCAGAGGATGTACACAACGCAGATCGAAAGGGTCACCATGGCCAAGCGATTCCTGGTCCTGCTGCCGGCACCCGAGGCCGAGTGGGCCAAGCTGCCGCCGGAGGAGCACGAGAAGGGCATGCGCGCACACGAGCGCTTCCACCACGAGCTGGCCGAGGGCGGTCACCGCATCATCACCGCGTCGCCGCTGCGGCCGTCCGCGCAGGCGGTCTCGATGCGGCCGGACGGCGCCGGTGGCACGACCGTCACCGACGGGCCGTTCACCGAGGCCGCCGAGCAGATCGTCGGCTTCTACCTCGTCGAGAGCGACGACCGCGAGGGCGTCGAGGCGTGCTGTCGGCAACTGGCCAGCACCGGCGACCTGATCGAATTGCGCGAACTGGAGGGCAGCGATGAGTAAATACCTGATCTTCCTCGCCGGCGCGGCCGACGCGTGGAACAACGCCGCACCGGCGGATCGCGAGCGCTGGCACCAGGACCACGTCCGGTTCGCCCAGGAGGTCGGCGGGGCGATCCTGGCCGGTGAGGCGCTCGACGGCGCCAGCACGGCGACGACGGTGCGCCGCCGGAGCGGGACCGTCGAACTCACCGACGGACCCTTCGCCGAGACGGCCGAGCAGATCAGCGGCTTCTACCTTGTCGAGGCGGCCGATCTCGATCGGGTCGTGTCGTGGTGTGCGGTGCTGCCGGAGATCTACTCGCTCGAGATCCGGCCGTGCGTCCCGATCGAGGGACTCACGGATTGATCGAACCGCTCGAGGTCGTATGGCGCGACGAGTGGGGCCGGCTGCTGGCCCTGCTCGTGGCGCAGACCCGTCGGCTGGACCTGGCCGAGGATGCGCTGGCCGACGCCTTCGAACGGGCTGCCCGAGTCTGGCCGCAGGCCGGTATGCCGGACAGCCCGCCGGCGTGGCTGATGACGGCGGCGAAGCGGCGGATCCTGGATCGGTTGCGGGCCGAGGCGGTCGCCGCACGGAAGCAGCCGCTGCTTGCGGTGGAGGAAGGAAACCGGTGCGAGGAGTCTGATGACCTGCTGCGGTTGGTGCTGCTTGCGGCGCATCCGTCGCTCAACGAGGAAGCCGGTGCCGCGCTGACGCTGCGGCTTGTGCTGGGCATCCCCACCGCGGACATCGCCCGGCTCTTCCTGGTGCCCGAGCCGACGATGGCGGCCCGGCTGACCAGGGCGCGCAAGAAGGTCGTCGCAGCGGGGGTCCCGCTCGCCATACCCGAGGAGGAAGTGCTGCCCCAGCGACTGGAAACCGTTGCCCGTGTTGCCTATCTGGCGTTCACGGCCGGTTACGCCCCGGGTAGTGGCGACGACGTCGTCCGAGCCGAGCTCGCGGGGGAGGCGATCCGGCTGGTCCGGCTGGTGCGAGCCACCGGGCGGGCGGCGGCGACCAGTCCCGCGTTGCAGGCGTTGCTCGCGCTGATGTTGCTGCAGCACGCGCGCCGGGATGCCCGAGTTGCGGCGGACGGGTCGCTGGTCTTGTTGCCGGAGCAGGACCGGAGCACCTGGCACCGGGACGAGATCCAGCAGGGTTTGGCGTTGCTGAGGGAGTTGACCGGCGGGCACTCGGTCTCGATACACCCTCCTCCGCTGCGCTCCCCCAGGCACTCGACCAGCGTGCCGGGTGGAGTCGCCCTGTCGAGTGCGCTCGCCGCGGAGTACGTGCTGCAGGCGCTCATCGCCGCGGAGCACGCGCGAGCCGGCCGGGCCACGGACACCGACTGGCCGACGATCACCGACTACTACCGGCAGCTGGAGCAGTTGACCGGGTCGCCGGTGGTCCGCCTGAACCGGGCCGTCGCCGTGGCCGAGGCGGGCGACCTGCCGACCGCGCTCGTGCTGCTCGACGGACTCGACGAGGCGCTGGCGCATTCGCACCGGCTGCCCGCGGTCCGCGCCGAGCTGCTGGTGCGGGCAGGGCGGCATACCGAGGCGGTGGCGGCATACGACCTGGCGATCGAGCGCTGCGCCAACGCGCGCGAGCGCGAACAGCTGCTGGCCCGCCGGGTGAGCGCTGCCGGTGGTTGACCGGCGGGCGGTCCACCGCGGGGGCCGCGGATGGTTGGATGGGGCCGAAGAACGTTCGCCGACGCCTGCAGGAGGGCTTCCATGCCGATCGCGACCCCTGAGAAGTATGCCGAGATGCTCGATCGGGCCAAGAAGGGCGGCTTCGCCTACCCGGCCATCAACGTCTCCAGCAGTCAGACCCTGAACGCCGCGATCAAGGGCTTCGCCGACGCGGGCAGCGACGGCATCATCCAGGTGTCCACCGGCGGGGCGGAGTACTTCTCCGGCCAGGGCGTCAAGAACATGGTGACCGGTGCGCTCGCGTTCTCCGCGTTCGCGCACGAGGTGGCCAAGGCGTATGACGTCTACATCGCACTGCTCACCGACCACTGCCCCAAGGACAAGCTGGTCGGCTTCGTCCGCCCGTTGTTGGCGGCGTCCACCGAGCGGGTCAAGCAGGGTGGGCCGCCCTACTTCCAGTCGCACATGTGGGACGGGTCCGCGGTCGAACTGCACGAAAACCTCCAGATCGCAGAGGAACTGCTCGCCAAGTGCCGCGACGCCAAGATCATCCTGGAGATCGAGGTCGGTGTCGTCGGCGGCGAGGAGGACGGCGTCGAGGGCAAGATCGACGACAAGCTCTACTCCACCCCGGAGGACGCCATCGAGACCGCGAAGGCGCTCGGCACCGGGGACCACGGTTACTACATGACCGCGTTGACCTTCGGCAACGTGCACGGTGTCTACAAGCCGGGCAACGTCAAGCTGCGCCCGGAGGTGCTCAAGAAGGCACAGGCGGCCGTGCACGAGGAGTTCAAGACCGCCGACGACAAGCCCTTCCACCTGGTCTTCCACGGTGGCTCCGGGTCGGATCCCCAGGAGATCGAGGAAGCCGTCTCCTACGGCGTGGTGAAGATGAACGTCGACACCGACACCCAGTACGCCTTCACCCGCCCCATTGCCGGCTGGATGCTCGGCAACTACGAGGGCGTGCTGAAGATCGACGGCGAGGTCGGCAACAAGAAGCAGTACGACCCGCGTGCCTGGGGCAAGGCGGGCGAGGCCGGTATGTCGGCACGTGTCGTCGAGGCATGCGAGAACCTCGGCTCGGCAGGGAAGCACTCGAAATGAGCGAGAACCTCCTCGGCATACCCGAGACGAAACTGCCTGTCGATCCGGCGAGTTCACCCTTGGACCAGGGCGTGGACCCGCGTGACGTCGCACGGTCCTACCCGAGCTCGTCGCTCGTCTGGGCGAGCCTCGCCGAGGACGCGATGGCCGACGGTGACGTGATCGAGAGCTACGCCTTCGCGCGCACCGGCTATCACCGCGGCCTCGACGCGCTGCGCCGCTCCGGCTGGCGCGGGCAGGGGCCGGTGCCGTGGGAGCACGAGCCCAACCGCGGGTTCCTGCGGGCGCTCGCGGCCCTGGCGAAAGCAGCCGGTGAGATCGGCGAGACCGACGAGCAGCGCCGGTGCGCCGACTTCCTGCGCGACTCGTCGGCGACCGCCGCACGCGAACTGGGCCTGTAGGGGACCGACCCGATGGACGGCCGGCTGGGCGTGCTCGGCGTCGGAGCGCAGGGCGAAGAGCTCTACCGGCACGTGCTGCGCTCACCCGGCCTGACCCTGGCAGCACACGTCGCGCAACTGGGGTGGACCGACTACGAGGCCGAGCACGCCATCGAGCAACTGCGCGCCCGGCGGCTGGTGCGGCTGACCGATCTCGGCGAAGTCGTCGCCGACCATCCGCGGGCCGCCCTGGAGCGGGTGGTCAGTGCGGAGGAAGCACGGCTCGCCACCCGTCGCCAGGACCTTGCCCGGGTGCGCGACGCGATCGACAGCTTCGTCACCGATCACCGTGCGGGGCAAGAGCTTTCGACCTCCGATCAGCCGTTGCGCGAGCGGGTCGACCAGGCAGTGTTGACCTCGGTGCACGAGCACCTGGTCGCCTCGACCGTCGGCGTCATACGCCAGGCCTGCGCGGGTGCGCCGCGTGCGCTGGACGACTACCCAACCGTTCGGCAACAGCTGGGTTCCGGACGCGAGCAGCGGACGCTGTATCTGCCCGAGCCGCTCCACGAGCACGCGGCCGCGGTCGCCGGCTGGGCGGCGCTCGGTGAGCAGCAGCGGGTCGCCGGTGCGCTGCCGTCGGAGTTCGTGGTCTTCGGCGACGAAGCCGCGATCGGGACGACCGAGTGGGGCCGGGGTGGCGGCGACTACGTCCTGCTGCGCGACCCGATGGTCGTCGCCGCCTTCATCGAGCTCTTCGACCGGTTGTGGGCGGCCGCCGCACCCACCGGACACGCCGACGACTCGTCCGGCACCGCGCTGATCGACTGGATGCAGCAAGGCCTCACCGACGAGGCGATCGCTCGCGCGATGGGCATCTCGCTGCGCACGGTGCGCCGGCGCATCGCCGCGCTGATGAGCGAGCACGACGTCAGCACCCGCTTCCAGCTCGCCCTGCGCATCGCGGAACGCCGCCACAAGTCCTGACGTCGCTTCACCGAACGCCGTCGGCAGGCCGGCCACGCATGTGAGGATGAACTGTATGAGCGAGTTGACCAAGGGCTCGAACACACCACTCGACGCCGGCCGGGTCCGGATCACCCTGCACTGGAGTACCGGGCCAGGTGTGCCCGACGTCGATGCCTCGGCGCTGTTGCTGGGGGAGAGCGGCAAGGTCGGCTCGGACGACGACTTCGTCTTCTACAACCAGCCGGGGCACCCGAGTGGCGCGGTACGCCATCTCGGCAAGCAGCCCGGCGCCGACGCGCTCGAGGTCGACCTGACCCAGCTGCCACCGGACACCGCCAGGGTGGTGCTGGCCGCGTCGGCCGACGGAGGCGCCTTCGGCCAGGTGCCCGACCTGCGGCTGGTCGCGTCCGACGCCGCCTCCGGCGAGGAGTTGGCGACCTTCGCGATGAGCGCCGAGAACGAGACCGCCTTCGTCAGCGGAGAGCTCTACCGGCGCGGGGGACAGTGGAAGCTGCGCGCCATCGGACAGGGCTACAGCTCCGGACTGGCCGGACTGGCAACCGATTTCGGCATCGCAGTGGACCAGCCGCCACCGGCTGCCGACCCTGCCGTGCCGCTCCCCCCGGCGCCGATGCCCGCCGCGCCGCCGCCGAGTCCGCCACCGGTCGGCATGCCGGGCATCGCGCCGCAGGGTGTCCCGTCGGCGCCGATGCCGACGACCGGTCTGCCGATGCCACCACCGCCGCCGACCCAACCGGCCCCGCCGCACCAGCCGCCCCCACCCACGCAGCCGCCCCCGCCCACGCAGCCGCCGGCACCGCCGGGTGGGCAGCGGCCGGGCACCCCGGGGGTCGTCAACCTCGACAAGGGGCGCGTCGACCTGACCAAGAAGGCCAGGGTCGACCTCACCAAGACCGGCGCTCCGCCGCTGGCGAAGGTCACCATGGGCCTGGGCTGGGACCCGGCACCGGGACGCGGCAAGATCGACCTGGACGCATCGGTCATCGCGTACGACGGCTCCGGGAAGAAGCTGGAGATCGTCTGGTTCATGCACAAGCGGGAGTTCGGCGGCGCCATCCAGCACACCGGTGACAACCTCACCGGCGCCGGTGAGGGCGACGACGAGCAGATCAAGGTCGACCTGCTCGCCATCCCACCGCAGGTGAACACCCTCGTCTTCACCATCAATTCGTTCAGCGGTCAGAAGTTCACCGACATCCGCCGCGCCTTCTGCCGGCTGGTCGACGATGCGACCGGCCAGGAGCTGGTCCGCTTCGACCTGTCCGACTCACAACCGGCGACCGGTGTGCTGATGGCGGCGATGCGCCGCACCGGGCCACAGAGCTGGCAGATGCGCGCCATCGGTGACTTCCACGACGGCCGCACCGTCAAGAAGTTGGTCAAGCCCGCCACCGAGCACGCCCTGGCTCCCTGACCTGACTTCTCGGGCGACTCGTCGGCTGACTCCTTGTCGGCGGACCGGAAGAGTGGTCGGATGAGGAGATGAAGAAGCTCATCAACGATCCGGCGGACGTCGTGTCCCAAGCGTTGCTCGGTGTGGAAGCCGCCCACGCCGACCGGCTGCGCGTCGATCACGAGCACAAGGTGATCTTCCGCAAGGACGCGCCACGTCCCGGCAAGGTCGGTCTCGTCTCCGGGGGTGGCTCGGGCCACGAGCCGATGCACGGCGGGTATGTCGGCCTCGGCATGCTGGACGCCGCCTGCTGCGGTGAGGTCTTCACCTCGCCGGTGCCGGACCAGATGCTCGCGGCGACCTCCGGCGTCGACGGCGGCGCCGGTGTGCTGCACATCGTGAAGAACTACACCGGCGACGTGATGAACTTCGAGATGGCGGCCGAGCTGGCCGCCGAGAGCGGGGCCCGAGTGCGGTCGGTGGTCGTCGACGACGACGTCGCCGTCCAGGACAGCCTCTACACCGCGGGCCGACGCGGCGTGGGCACCACGGTGCTGCTGGAGAAGCTCGTCGGAGCCGCCGCCGAGAGTGGCCGCTCCCTCGACGAGGTGGCCGAACTCGCCGACCACGTCAACTCGGTCGGCCGCAGCATGGGGCTCGCGCTCACCTCCTGCACGGTGCCGTCCGCGGGCAAGCCCACCTTCGAGCTGGGCGAGGACGAGATGGAGCTGGGCATCGGCATCCACGGTGAGCCCGGCCGCAAGCAGGTCCCCATGGCGTCGGCAGCCGAGGCGGCCCAGCAGCTGGTCGACCCGATCCTCGCCGATCTGCCGTATGGCACAGGGGATTCGGTGATCGCGATGGTCAACGGGATGGGTGGCACCCCGCTGATCGAGCTCTACCTGATGTATGGCGAAGTGCACCGCCTGCTCGAGCAGGCGGGCATCACCGTCGCACGGTGCCTGGTCGGCAACTACATCACCTCGCTGGAGATGGCCGGGTGCTCCGTCACTCTCGTCAAGGCCGATGACGAGCTGGTCGACCTGTGGGATGCCCCGGTCAACACCCCGGGCCTGCGGTGGGGAATCTGATGGCGGACGTCGTCGAAACCAGCCAGTTCATCGAATGGATGCGGCGCTACGCCAGCGCCATACATGACAACGCCAATTATCTGACCGAGCTCGACTCGGCGATCGGCGACGCCGATCACGGCAGCAACATGGACCGTGGCATGGCAGCAGTCGTCAAGGCTCTCGACGCGGGTGAATTCGACTCCGCGACAGACGTTTTCAAGAAGGTCGGGATGACCCTCGTCAGCTCCGTGGGTGGGGCGAGCGGGCCGCTCTACGGCACGTTCTTCCTCCGGCTCGCCGGCAAACTCGCCGAGGACGAGATCGATGCGGCGGCGCTCGGCGCCGCGCTGCACGCCGGCGTCGAGGGGATCGTCCAGCGCGGCAAGGCCGAGGTGGGCGACAAGACGATGATCGACGCCTGGATGCCGGCGCTCGAGGCGTATGACGCCGCACAGTCCGACGGCGTCGGCGCGGCGCTGCGGGCTGCGGCAGAGGCGGCGGCGCAGGGTCGTGACACGGCGACCGACCTGGCCGCGCGCAAGGGTCGGGCGAGCTATTTGGGGGAGCGCAGCGCGGGCCATCAGGACCCCGGTGCCACCTCCACCGTGCTGTTGCTCGACGCCGCCGTGGACACGCTGGCTTGAGCAGCAGACCCATGGTCGGCATCGTCATCGTCTCGCACAGCCGCGCCCTCGGCGAAGCGGTCGCTGAGCTGGCCAGGGAGATGGCCGGTGGGTCGGACGCCCCGCCGATAGCGGTGGCCGCCGGACTCGACGAGGACACGTTCGGCACCGATGCCACTGCGGTCGCGGCGGCCATCGAGGAGGCAGGCGCCGAGGACGCCGCCGTGCTGGTGCTGGTCGACATCGGCAGTTCGGTGCTCAGCGCCGAAATGGCGTGTGAACTCATCGATCCCGAACTGGCCGAGCGCGTGCGGATCTCCGCCGCGCCGCTGGTGGAGGGGATCGTCCCGGCCATTGTGTCGGCGGCCTCCGGCGCGGGGCTGGACGAGGTCGCCGGTGAGGCTGAGGAGGGGCTCGATGCGAAGCGGGCGCATCTGGACACCGGTAAACCACGTCGGTCGAGTAGCGACGAAGGAGCGTATCGAGACCACCGAGCGTCCCTTGGTCTCGATACGCAGCCTCGTTCGTCGGCTGCTACTCGACCAGCGGTCGTCGACATCGTCATCACCGATCCGCACGGACTGCATGCGCGACCCGCGGCAAAGCTGGTCGCGCTCGTCCGCTCGTATGACGCCGAGGTGACGCTCGCCGACCTCGGTAGCGATGCCGGACCGGTGCCGGCGACCAGCCTGAGCAAGGTGGCCACGCTGAACGCCGGCCAGGGCGCCCGACTTCGGGTGAGCGCCGCCGGCCCACAGGCGAGCGAAGTCCTGGCGGCCGTGCGTGACCTCGCGGATCGCGACTTCGAGGACGACACCACGGCCAGCGGCAGCACGGGCAGCGCCCCGGACGCGGCGCCGCCCGCCGCCGAAGGGTCCGGGCTGGATGCCGCGCTCGGCCCGGCGCACGTCTTGCGAGGTGCAGTGGATCTGCAGGACTACCAGGCGGGTTCGGAGCGCGAGGAGCAGGATCGGTCCGACCGGGCGGTGGCCGCGGTGGTGGACCACATCCGCCGCCAGCAACAGGGGAGCGATGCCGCCGCCGCAGACATCCTCGGCGCGCACCTCGTGCTGCTCCAGGACGACGCGATGCTCGCCGACGTCGCGGACCGCATCGAGCGCGGCAGAACGGCGCCCGAGTCGTGGCAGGCAGTGCTCCAAGAGCTCGCAGCGGACTTCGAAGGACTCACCGACGCCTACCAACGGGCCCGCGCCCAGGACGTACGAGCCATCGAGCGGCAGGTGCTCCAGGCGCTGGCGCACGGGCCGGAATCCTTGGATCGCCAGGCCGTTCCGGACGGCGCGGTGCTGGTCGTCGATGAACTGGACCCCGCCACAGCTGCTGGGCTGGACGCGTCACGACTGGCCGGCATCGTCACCGTCTGCGGCGGCAGCACGGGGCACGGAGTCATCGTGGCGCGCTCGCGCGGCATACCGATCTACACCGACGGCGGCGACGTCGCGGCCGCCGTGCAGGACGACATGATCGTCGGATTCGACGCGACCACCAGGCAACTCGTCGTCGATCCGGACCCGGCGCAGCGGGATCGACTGACCGCGACCCTCGCGGGGCGACGAGCAGGTGCGGAGGAGGCCGCCCGCCGGGCGACGGAGCTGGCGCTCACCACGGACGGAGCCCGGGTCCGGGTCGGCGCCAACCTGACCAGTGAGGCCGACGCGGCAGCCGCCGCCGCCCACGGGGCGGAGGGCTGCGGGCTGCTGCGGACCGAGATCCTCTTCGGCGCGCTGACGCACCCGCCGTCGGCGACCGATCAGACCACCACGTTCAGTGCGATCGGCCGAACGCTCGGGGCGGAGCCGGTGACGATCCGGACCTGGGACGTCGGCGGCGACAAGCCCTTGGCGTTCCTGCCGGGTCCGCGGGAGGCCAATCCCATGCTCGGTGTGCGGGGGCTGCGGTTGATGCGCGAGCACCAGCAGCTGTTCGACGAACAATTGCTGGCCGTGTGCGGGGCCGCCGAACACGGGCCGGTGCGGGTGATGTTCCCGATGGTCACCTCCCGCGACGAGGTCGACTGGGCGCTGGGCCGACTGGCCGCGGCACGGGCGATGGTCGGCACACCCGAGCTCCAGATCGGCATCATGATCGAGGTGCCGGCGGCGGCGCTGCGCGTCGCCGAACTCGCTGACGGTCTTGACTTCGTGAGCATCGGCACCAACGACCTGACCCAATACACGCTCGCCGCCGACCGGGGCAATGCCGGCGTCAGCGACGTCGCCGACAGCCTGGATCCCGCTGTCCTGCAACTGATCGGACGGGTCGTCGACGAGGTGCCCGAGGGGGTGGACGTCGGTGTCTGTGGCGATCTCGCGAGCCAGGTCGACGCCGTCCCGCTGCTGATCGGACTCGGCATACGCGAGCTGAGCGTGGTCGGCCCGATGATCCCGCGTGTCAAGCAGGCGGTCCGCCATACGAATGCCGCGGGCGCGCGCCGGCTGGCGGAGCAGGCGCTGCGCGCATCCTCGGCGCAGGCCGTGCGGGAGTTGCTCGCCGACCCCGGTAGCCTGAGACACTGCTGACGACGAGCAGCCCGTCCCGGTCACTGCTCACCACCGACCGGATAGGGGCAGCAGCATGCCAGCGATCGTGCTCGTGGGCGCCCAGTGGGGCGATGAGGGCAAGGGCAAGGCGACCGACCTCCTGGGCGACCGCATCGACTATGTCGTGAAGTTCAACGGCGGCAACAACGCCGGCCACACCGTGGTCATCGAGCAACCCGACGGCAGCCGGGAGAAGTACGCACTGCACCTGCTGCCCAGCGGGATCCTGTCGCCGGGCGTCACCCCTGTCATCGGCAACGGCGTCGTGGTCGACCTGGGCGTGCTCTTCGAGGAGATCGAGGGCCTCGAGCAGCGCGGCATCGACACCTCGGCGCTGCGGGTCAGCGGCAACGCGCACGTGATCGCCGAATACAACCGGGTGCTGGACAAGACGGTCGAGCGGTTCCTGGGCTCCCGCAAGATCGGCACGACCGGCCGAGGCATCGGCCCGACCTACGCGGACAAGATGAACCGCACCGGCATCCGGGTGCAGGACATCTTCGACGAGTCGATCCTGCGGCAGAAGGTCGAGGCCGCGCTCGAGGTCAAGAACCAGATCCTGGTCAAGCTCTACAACCGCCGCGAGATCCCGGTCGACGAGGTCGTCGACGAGCTCCTGTCGTATGCCGACCGGCTGCGCCCGATGGTCGCCGACAGCTCGCTGGAGATCGGCCACGCCCTCGACGAGGGCAAGGTCGTGCTGTGCGAGGCCGGCCAGGCGACGCTGCTGGACGTCGACCACGGCACCTACCCCTACGTCACCTCGTCCAACGCGACCGCGGGCGGCGCGTGCACCGGCGCCGGCATACCGCCCACCCGCATCGACCGCGTCATCGGCATCTTCAAGGCCTACACCACCCGCGTCGGTGAGGGCCCGTTCCCGACCGAACTGACGGGCGACTCAGGCGAATTCCTGCGCAAGACCGGCGCCGAGTTCGGGGTCACCACCGGCCGTCCCCGCCGTTGCGGCTGGATCGACACGGTCATCGGCCGCTACGCCTACCGCATCAACGGCGTCACCGACTTCGTGCTCACCAAGCTGGACGTGCTGTCCGGGCTGGAGAAGGTCCCGGTCTGTGTCGCGTATGACGTCGACGGCGTCCGCCACGACGAGATGCCGGCTGACCAGACGGCCTTCCACCACGCCAAGCCCATCTACGAAGAGCTGCCCGGCTGGTTCGAGGACATCTCGCAGTGCCGCACCTGGGAGGAGCTACCGGCCACCTGCCGCGCCTACGTCGAGTTCGTCGAGGAGCGCATCGGCGCTCGCATCTCGGTGATCGGCGTCGGCCCGGGCCGGTCCGAGGTCATCGTGCGGCACGACCAGCTCGAGGACTGAGGTGCTCCCGGAGGTCGCTGCCCGGTTGGCCACCCGCACCATCAGCGGCAAGACGCCGCCGCTGGCCTTCCGGATCACCCTGTGGTTGCTGGTCGTCTTCTTCCTCGGCGTGGCGGTGGCCGCGGCGATCACCTGGTGGCGGCTGCGCCGGCAGGTGCAGCAGCTACCCGCCGGCGAGGAACAACAGGCCAAGCGCGGCCGCGCGGGCTGCCTGATGGCCGGCGCGGTGCCGGCGCTGCTGTTCGGTCTCTTCCTGCTGGACTGGGCGATCCAGGTCAGCTGAGACGTCACGCGCTCCTGGGAAAATGCCGTCCGCTGTGGGACGCTGGACGGGCGCCATACCCCGAGGTTCTGGGGAGGACTCATGGATGAGCACGACCGCGGGCTCGAACTCGAGCCACCACTGCCGGACGACGCACGCCGCAAAGGACTGACACCCGTGGTCGCGCCGGGTCTGCAGTTCGCCAGCTCGCTGCGCGCCGACAAGCGCTCGCACCGGATCATCGCCTGGCTCGCACTGGGGCTGATCGCAGTCTTCGTGATGGTGTGCGCCGGGACGGTGCTCGGCGGCTGAGCGGCGCCCGTAAACTGATCGGTCGTGACTGATCAGCAGCTTGACGACTGGGTGTCCCGACTCGCCGACGAGACCATCGCCGACGCGCAGGCCAAGGGCACCAAGGTCGTGTGCGCCTCCGGCATCTCGCCGTCCGGGCCGATCCACCTGGGCAATCTGCGCGAGGTGATGACGCCGCACCTGGTCGCCGACGAGATCCGCCGCCGCGGCATCGAGGTCGAGCACATCATCAGCTGGGACGACTTCGACCGCTTCCGCAAGGTGCCCAGCATCCCCGGTGTCGATAGCTCCTGGGAGCAGCACATCGGCAAGCCGCTGACCGATGTGCCGCCGCCGCACGGATCGACCGCGACCAGCTGGGCGGAGCACTTTCGCGACCAGCTGGAGCGCAGCCTCACCGAGCTGGGCATCACCTACCGCGGCATCAGCCAGACCGGGCAGTACCTCTCCGGCGCCTACACCGAGCAGATCATCTTCGCGATGTCGCAGCGCGCCGAGATCGACAAGGTGCTGGACCAGTACCGCACGCTCGGCCCGCAGAAGGCCAAGAAACCGGCGAAGCTGTCCGAGGAGGAAGCCGCCGCGGCGGCCGAGGCCGAAGAGGGATCCGGCGCGGCCGCCGAGGACGACGGACGCGGCGCCACCGGCTACTACCCCTACAAGCCCTACTGCACCGAGTGCGGCACCGACTTCACCACCGTCACCGCGTATGACGATGCCACCACCTCGCTGACCTACACGTGTCGCTGCGGCCACACCGAGACGGTCAACCTGCGCGAGTTCCGGCGCGGCAAGCTGGTGTGGAAGGTGGACTGGCCGATGCGCTGGTCCTACGAGAAGGTCACCTTCGAGCCCTCCGGGGTCGACCACCAGTCGCCGGGGTCGTCATACGTCGTGGGCAAGGAACTCGCGCCGATGTTCGGCTGGGAGCGGCCGCTCGGGCCGATGTATGCCTTCGTCGGCATCAAGGGCATGGCCAAGATGTCGTCGTCGCGTGGCGGCGTGCCGACGCCCAGTGACGCGTTGCAGATCATGGAGCCGCAGTTGCTGCGCTGGCTCTACGCTCGGCGCAAGCCGGCGCAGTCCTTCAGCGTCGCCTTCGACGCCGAGGTCGAGCGGATGTATGACGAGTGGGACTCCCTCGCCAGGAAGGTCGCCGCCGGGAAGGGCCAAGCCGGTGACGTGGCGGCATACACACGGGCCTCGTCCAGTGCAGCCGGGTCGCTGCGCGAGACCCCGCGGCCGGTGTCCTACCGCACGCTCGCCTCGATCGTCGACATCACCACCGGTGACGCGGACCAGACATTGCGGATCGTCAGCGCGCTCGACACCGACCCGGTGGAGTCGCTGGACCAGCTGCGGCCGCGGCTGACCTGCGTCGAGCACTGGGTGGCGACGCAGATGTCCGACGACGAGCGCACGGTGGTGCGGTCGGCCGCGGACGTCGAGCGACTCGGCGCGCTGACCGACCAGGAGCGCGATGCATTGCGAATGCTGTTGGACGGCAAGGACGCTCAGCTGCCCAGGCTGGAGGACGCCTGGTCGCTCGACGGGCTGACTCACCAGGTGTACGGAGTGCCCAAGGTGCAACGCGGGCTGGCCGCCGACCAGATCGTCAAGGGTGACAAGGAGCTCGGCGCGGCGCAGCGGCAGTTCTTCAAGCTGCTCTACAACCTGTTGGTCGACAAGGACACCGGTCCGCGGCTGCCGACGCTGCTGCTGGCGGTTGGGGCCGAGCGGGTGCGGACTCTGCTCGGCGGCTGAGCGTTCTATCGGCGGTCGAGTCCAAGCTCCACCATCGGCAACTCGGTGACCTGCCCGCTGACGGCTTCCTCGATGACGCTTCGCAGTCGACGCCATGCGTGCGGGTGCGCCCGCTGATATTCCTGCAGGATGGCCGCGGACTCGGCGGCACCCATCAGCCGGGCCTGTGCGGGGACGCGTCGTGCTCTTCCGATACTGACTGCGCAGCTGCCGTTGGCCCGGAGGTTTCGGTACCACTGGGCGCGCTCGCCGAAGCCGCTGACCACAACGATCACGTCGGAATCCGGTCGGGAGACCACTTCAAGGCAGACGTAGCGGGGACGTCCGGAACGCCGGCCGATGTGCTCCAGCATCAGGACGCGGCCGCCGAGGAGCCATCCCAAACCATGGCGGTAGAGCCAGATCGGGGCGCGCACGCATCGGCGGTTCTGTAGCAGGCGTGCGCCAACCCTGTCCACGAGCGAGGCCATTTGACGACCCTACGCTGATCCCATTCTCCGGTGCGGCGACCGGTTTCGATACACCCCCCGCTTGAACTCAGTGCGTGCCGGGTTCGTGGGCGGAGTGACTAGTCGGCTCGAGTTGGAACGTCGAGTGCTCCACGTCGAAGTGCCCCTGCAGACACGCCTGCAGGTAGTCCAGCAGCTGCGGCGCGTGGCCGTCGGCGAAGCACTCGTCCTCCACGACCACGTGCACCGACACCGCCGGCAGGTCGGAGGTCACCGTCCTGACGTGCAGGTCGTGAACGGCCCGAACATGCTGTGTTTCCAGCAGATGCGTGCTCAGTGAATCCAGGTCGACGTTGCGCGGTGCGCCTTCCAGCAGGATGCGACCACTGTCCCGGAGCAGGCCCCAGGCGGCATACAGCATGAGGGCGACGACGACCAGGGACGCGATCGGGTCGGCGCGCGTCCAGCCGGTCAGGAGTATGACGACGCCGGCGACGACGGTGCCGATGAAGCCGTAGAGGTCGGTCAGGATGTGCTGGTAGGCGCCCTCGACGTTGAGGCTCGAGCGGTTGGCCCGCGCCAGCAGCCAGGCGGCGGCGATGTTGACCACGACGCCCACCAGGGCGACCGCCACGACCGCGCCGCCCTCGACCTCCGGCGGATGGACGAGCCGGCGGATCGCCTCGAACGCCACGATGCCCGACACCACGAGCAGCGTGACGCCATTACCTGCGGCGGACAGGATCTCGGCACGTTTCCAGCCGAACGTCCAACTGCCGCGGGCGGGTTGGGCGGCCAAGTGCATGGCCCACAGGGCCGCCCCGATCGCTCCCACATCGCTGAGCATGTGTCCGGCGTCCGAAAGCAGCGCCAGGGACCCGGACAGGAACGCCACCACGACCTCGGCGACCATGAAGGCGCCGAGGAGCGCGAGTGCCCCGACGAGATACCGGCGGTCGGCGTTGATGCTGACACCGTGACTGTGGCCACCGTGGCCACCATCGGGTGCAGCCGTCTTCGGCTGCGGGCCGGGCTCGCCACCGCACAGTGGTGTCGGGTCGGTCATGGTCGCCTCACGGGAGAATGATTGTGGGTCTCATTATCGTCATATGCGCAGTTGCGAATATATGAACAACTATAGTCGATCGTCATGGCAGCGAAGAGGCGGGAGAGGACGGCGGTGAACACCGGAGAGCCGGCGGGGCGGCATACCGAGGAATTGTCCGTCGAGCAGGTCGATGCGGCCGTCACGGCGTTCGGGTTGCTCGCCGATGCCACCCGGGTGCGCATGCTGTGGGCGCTGCGCGATGCCGAACTCGACGTCGCGACGCTGGCCGACATCGCGGGATGTCGCCCGACCGTGGCCAGCCAGCACCTGGCCAAGCTGCGGCTCGCCGGACTGGTCGTGGGCGAGCGGGACGGCCGCCGGGTGGTCTACCGGTTGCAGGACGCGCACCTGCGGGCGCTGCTCACCGAGGCACTCTTCCACGCCGACCACCAGGTCAGCGACTGAGTCGCGGCCGTGCCATTACCGAGCGGACAACAAACACACCGAGCGGACACGAATACTCGCCGGTAGGCCGCGATTTTTCCTGTCCGCTCGATCGTTTTGTGTCCGCTCGGTGTGAAAGTGGGGGAGCGGACCCGGCGGACCCGGCGGACTCAGCGGAGCCAGGGGAGTCAGCCGGTCTCGCCGACTCAGCCGGACTCGCGGATGCGCTCGTGGTGGTGGATGACCTCGTCGATCACGAACCGCAGGAACTTCTCGCTGAACTCCGGATCGAGGCCGGATCCGGTTGCCAGCGTTCGCAACCGGGCGATCTGTTGCTCCTCGCGGGCCGGGTCCGCCGGTGGCAGCTCGTGGGTCGCCTTGTATTC
This sequence comes from Flexivirga sp., assembly GCF_051955415.1. NCBI lineage: Bacteria > Bacillati > Actinomycetota > Actinomycetes > Micrococcales > Dermacoccaceae > Flexivirga > Flexivirga sp. The sequence goes on along the minus strand of NZ_JBQCGS010000108.1, from coordinate 29,609 downwards.
GCCGACCGCCTGGGTGATGCGGAAGCGTTCGGCGAGGATATGGATCAGCGCAGCGTCGAAGTTGTCGATGGAGCGGCGGTATGCCTCGAGTCGTTCGTCCGTCATACGTCGTGCACCTCCAGGACTGTCATGCGGTGAGCGGCGCGGGTCAGGGCGACATACAACACCCTTGCGCCGCCGGGGGATTCGGCGATGATCTCCTCGGTGTCGACCACGACGGTGGCGTCGTGCTCGAGGCCCTTGGTCGACATCGGGTCGACCAGGACCACCCGGTCGGACGCTTCCTGTGGCACCTCGGCCAGCAGCCGGCGGTGACGCTCGGGGGAGATGATCGCGATGCTGCCCTCGACCTCCTCGAGCAGACTCTTCACGGCTCCGCGCACGTCGTCGACAAGGGTGTCGGGTGACGAGGTGAGCTGGACCGGATCGATCCCGGTCTCCCGGACGGCGTGCGGGATGTCGGCATCCGGCACGACCGGCAGGATGCGTGTCGCCGCATAGTCGAAGATCTCACGGGCGTTGCGGTAGTTGGTGTCCATGTGGAAGCGCCGCCGCTGCTTGTTGCCGAACGCCTCGTCGCGTGCGGTGACAGCTTCGTCGGCCAGCGGCCACGAGCTCTGTGCGGCGTCACCGACGACCGTCCAGGAGGCGTAGCGGCCGCGACGGCCGAGCATCCGCCACTGCATCGGCGACAGGTCCTGTGCCTCGTCGACCAGCACGTGAGCGTAGTCGTCGGACCGCGAGACCTTCCCGGTCAGCAGCCGCTCACGCGGGTCTGCCGGGGTGACCTGGTAACCGACCTGGTCGGCCCGGAAGCCTTGCTGCGGGCCGGGTTCGGCGACTCCGAGTGAGTCCAGCTCCTCGATCTCGTAGAACCCGCGCTCCTCGCGCGGTGCGTCCGGGACGACCCCGACCCGGGAGAGCACGTCGTCGACCAGGCCCACGTCGGCGACCGACCAGGTGCCCTCGGCCAGCGCCACCCGCATCGAGTCGCGCAGCAGGGCGGTCTGCTCCGCCGAGAGGATGCCGTGCGTGTATGACGCGACGCGCTCCTCGTCGGCGAGCCACAGCAGCACCTCGCGCGGGTCGGTCGGCCGCCACCAGTCGCGCACGAACGCCTCGACCTCGCGGTGATCGATGAATCGGTCGATGAACTCAGGCTTCTCGCCGGTGTTGACCTGCCGCCAAGCGGCTTCGGCCAACGCAGCGGTCGCCGCGTCGGCGGCCGCGTTGTGCTGGTGGTGGCGCAGCACCTGGCGCCGGATGCGCAACAACTCCGGGGCGTCGATGCGGATCGGCTGGCCGTCGACCATGACCCGCAACTGGGTCGCCGCGTCCGGCGCGATGTCCCGTGCGGCCCGGCCGAGGACCTGCCGGATGCGGGTCGAGCCCTTGACCTCGGCCGCAGCGGGGGAGTCCAGGCGAGTGGCCGTCATACCCTCGACGAGGTCGCCGAGCGAGCGCAGCGTGACGCTGTCCTCGCCGAGGGAGGGCAGCACCCGCTCGATGTAGGCGGTGTATGCCGCGGACGGCCCGACCACCAGGATGCCGCCGGCCTCGAACTTGCGTCGCTGCGAGTAGAGCAGGTATGCCGCCCGGTGCAACGCGACAACCGTCTTGCCGGTGCCGGGGCCGCCGGTGATCTCCGTGACGCCGGAGCTGTCGGCACGGATGGCCTCGTCCTGATGCCGCTGGATGGTGGCGACGATGTCACGCATGCGAGCTCCGCGGGAGCGAGTCAGCGCCGCCATCAGCGCACCGTCGCCGACGATCACCATGCCCTCGGGCGCCTCCGGCACCATCAGATCGTCCTCGACGCCGAGCACCCGGGAGTCGCGGCAGCGCAGCACCCGGCGGCGCACCACGCCCTGCGGCTCGACCGGTGTCGCCCGGTAGAACGGTGCGGCGGCGGGTGCGCGCCAGTCGATGACCAGCGGCTCATAGGTGTCGTCGCGCACGCCGAGACGGCCGATGTAGCGAACCTCGCGGGTGTCGCCGTGCTCGTCGGGCTTGTCGTGCTCCAGGTCGAGACGGCCGAAGACGAGGCCTTCGTACTGCGTCTGCAGGCTCTGCCGCCGGCGTCCGGCGTTGAAGACCAGCGCGTCGCGTTCGAAGAGTCCGGTGATCTCCTCCTCCCGCGCCTCCCCGGTGCGGTCGGTGCGGCCGCGGGCCAGCCCCTCCGCCTCCACGAGTGCGGCCCGCTCGCCGGCCTTGGTCAACTCGGCGTAAACCTGGTCGACGTGCGCCTGCTCGGCGGCGATCTCCGCTGCGACGGCGGGCGACACCCCGGATCGGTCAGCGCTCACAAGGCCCCCATGAGATGAGTGACGACACACTGCGAATGCAGCGAATCGCCAAGTCTAATAGGACAGTCAGATCAGACCCTGCCGGGCGGCGAGCACCCCGGCCTGGAAGCGGGTGGTCGCATTGAGCCGGTCCAGCAGGACCCGCACCCGTCGCTCGACGGTGCGGGACGAGATGCCCAGCTGGCGGGCGATCGCCGCGTCCGAGACGCCACCGGCCATCAGGCGCAGGATGCTCCGGTCACGCGGTTCCAGGTGGTCGCTGTCCGAGGCTGGGGTGGTCGCCGGCAGCCACGGTGTGCCCAGTTGCCAGGCGAATTCGAGCACCGCCCGCACCCGTCCCCCGCCCGCGGCGCGGTTGAGCAGGATGCCCACCGGGGCCCCGCCGTCGTCGCCGAGATCGATCATCGCCAACCCCTCGTCGTTGACGGCGCCGGTGAACGGCAGGCCACTGGTGAGCCGTATGACGTCACCGGCATCGACCCGGGCCTGCATGATCTCCAGCACGTCGGGCTCCGGCAGCAGCGCCGGATCGATGTCGAGCCGCACGTCGAGCGGCTCGCCCCGGCTGTTGAGGAACGGCGTGGTCGAGATCGGCCGGGGTGCCTCGAGCAGATAGCGCGACAGCGGCGAGTCCACCCGACTGGACAACACCCACTCCTGGGCCGTGGTGGTGACCTGGTGCAACGCCTCCGCGACGTCCACCAGCGACTCGAGCAGCACCACGCCGGACGTGGCGTCGGTGCGGTCGGCCGCCCGCGAACGCAGGTAGACCCGCGACATGGCCTGCGCGGTCGTGCGCACCATCCGGGCGCGCGCTTCCAACTGCGCTGCGAAGGCCGGCATCGCGACGTCCGGAGGAACCACCGACCAGGTGCTGCCGTCGACCGGCTGGATCATCCGGCGGTGCTCCAGGACCGGTAGCAACCGGTCCAGCTGTTGCGACGAGAATCCTTGGCTGCGCAGGGAATCGCGCGTCGGGTGACGCGTCTCGAGCAGTGCCAGATAGAGCGGTGCGACCTCTTCGTCCGCGGGGTCGAGCGCGTCGCTCGGGATGGCTGTTGCGGAGGTGCGGCGTTTGGCCACGGACGGTCACTCCTCGGGCGGCGTCCAGCCGGCGTTCAGGGCGGACGGTGCGGTATGACGGGGTGGGGATGCAGTGAGTATGTCGGATCTCCGACATTGGCGACAGTCCGACAGGAACCGATTCACAAGATCGGCGTGCGCATGTCATAGTGGGTTCAACGACCTCGTGTCGTGACGAACGCGGAAGCGTCGCCGAGTCCCCCTCCGGCTGACCCTGTGTTCGTTGGTGGGCCCCTTCCCGGGAGACCTCCCCCCTGACTTTCGGGAAGGGCCCACCGCCATACGACCCCACGAAGTTTCTCCCCGCTCGCTCCTCCGAATGCTTCGCGGGGGCTCCGGACGTCGTCCAGCGATGTCGGCCATCGGGAATCCCCTTCTCCACGTTAGGCTCAAGCCCCGTGAAGGCCCTTGTCATCGGATCCGGTGCTCGTGAGCACGCCATCGTTCGAGGCCTGCTGGGCGACCCGGACGTCACCCAGGTCGACGCCGCGCCGGGCAACCCGGGGATCGCCGTCGTCGCGCAGTGTCATCCGCTGCCGGACCTGACCGACGGGTCGGCTGTCGTGGAACTGGCCCGCAGCCTGGGTAGCGACCTGGTGGTGATCGGCCCGGAGGCGCCGCTGGTCGCCGGAGTCGCCGACGCGGTGCGCGCCGCAGGGATCGCAGCGTTCGGCCCATCCGGCGACGCCGCACAACTGGAGGGCAGCAAGGCCTTCGCCAAGGACGTCATGGCCGCGGCCGACGTGCCGACGGCTCGCTGCTACGTCTGCACCAGCGAAGCGGAGGCGACCGCAGCGCTGGAGGCCACCGGTGCGCCATACGTCGTCAAGGACGACGGCCTGGCCGCCGGCAAAGGGGTCGTGGTGACCGACTCGCGGCAGGACGCGCTGGCGCACGCACGCAGTTGCTTCGCCGCCGGCGGCACCGTGGTGGTCGAGGAGTTCCTGTCGGGTCCGGAGGTGTCGCTCTTCTGCGTCACCGATGGCACCACCGTGCTGCCGCTGGCTCCCGCGCAGGACTTCAAGCGGGTCGGTGATGGCGACGAAGGGCCCAACACCGGTGGCATGGGGGCATATTCGCCGCTGCCGTGGGTGCCGGAGGGACTGGTGGAGGAGGTCGTGACGCGCGTCGCGCAGCCGACGATCGACGAGATGCGCCGGCGTGGCACGCCGTTCTGCGGGGTGCTGTATGTCGGACTGGCGCTGACGACCGCGGGGCCGCGCGTCATCGAGTTCAACGCCCGGTTCGGCGACCCGGAGACCCAGGTGGTGCTGGCCCGGCTGCGTTCACCGCTCGGGGCGCTGCTGCGCGCGTCGGCCGACGGGACGCTCGACGCGCTGCCGCCGCTGGCCTGGCGCGACGAGGCCGCGGTGACCGTCGTCATCGCCAGCGAGGGCTACCCGTCGTCGCCGAAAACCGGTGACCTGATCGCCGGCCTGCCCGACAGCACGGACGAGGCCTACCTGCTGCACGCCGGGACCCGCACGGACGCCGGCGAGCTGGTGTCCGCCGGTGGGCGGGTGCTGTCCGCCGTCGGCGTCGGCCCGTCGCTCGGTGCGGCGCGCGCCGCGGCGTACCGGGTGGTCGACGAGGTGCGCCTGCGCGGGTCACAGCACCGCACGGACATCGCACAGGCCGCGGCCGACGGCACCCTCACGGTGCCGACCGCGTGAGGACGGCAGCCTGAGAACGTGACGGGGCCCGGCGAGCAACTGACTGCTCGCCGGGCCCCGTCGTCTGCCACGGATGCAGGGACGGCGGGTCTCAGTCGAGCGCGTCCTTGGCGTCGCCCACGGCACCCTTCAGGTCGCCGTCCTTGAGGTTCTCGCCGGCCTGCTTGACGTTGGCCGACGACTGCGTGGCCTCGCCCTCGGCCTGCTGGTCCCTGTCCCCTCGTGCCTTGCCCATGGCCTCCTGCGCCTTGCCCTTGGCTTCTTCTGCCAGGTGGCTCATGTTGTCCTTCAGGCCCATCTCGGACTCCTCTTGTCGATGGTGCGATTGCGTTCTGTCCAACGTATGTGGACCGGATTTCATTACCTGCTGACGCCCGCGTTCTCGGCCACTGGAACACTCGGATCCATGAGCGCGATTGAGTTGCCGGGCTTCACGCATGTGTACTCCGGAAAGGTCCGTGATCTCTACACCCCTATGGGTCAGAACGGAGAGCCACGTTCCGACCAGGTGCTGCTGGTCGCTTCGGACCGCATCTCGGCATACGACTACATCCTGTCCACGCCGATCCCGGACAAGGGCAAGGTGCTCACCCAGCTGTCGCTGTGGTGGTTCGAGCAGCTGGAGTCGCTGATCCCGAACCACATCGTCTCGACCGACGTGCCCGAAGCCGTCGCCGGACGGGCCGTGCTGGTCGAGCGCCTGGACATGGTGCCGGTCGAGTGTGTGGCACGGGCCTACCTCACCGGTGGTGGCCTCTCCGAATACGAAGCCACCGGCACGGTGTCCGGGCTGCAGCTGCCCCCCGGCCTGGTGGACGCCTCCCGCTTCGAGGAGGTGCTCTTCACGCCGTCGACCAAGGCCCCGTTCGGCGAACACGACCAGCCGATGCCGTATGCCGACGTCGTCGCCGAAGTGGGTGCCGACCGCGCCGCCCAGCTGCGCGACCTCACCGTGCGGATCCTGGAGCGGGGCAACGAGATCGCCGCCCCCCGCGGCATCCTGATCGCGGACACCAAGGTGGAGTTCGGGATCCGTCCCGATGGCACCGTCGTCTTGGCCGACGAGGTGCTGACCCCCGACTCGTCGCGCTTCTGGCGGGCGGCGGACTGGGAGCCGGGCCGCCGGCAGGCGTCATACGACAAGCAGTTCGTGCGTGACTGGCTCACCTCGGCCGCCAGCGGCTGGTCCAGGGAGTCCGGCCAGGAGCCGCCCGCGCTGCCCGACGAGGTGGTCGAGCAGACCCGCGCGAAGTATGTCGAGGCCTACGAGACGCTCACCGGCAGGACGTTCTCCTAGCCGACGTGTGCGCGGGCGTTGCGGAACATCCGCAACCAAGGGCTCGGCTGGTCGATCGGACCGTCGGTCCAGGACAGCTGGACGTTGCGCTGCACCCGCTCCGGGTGCGGCATCATCGCGGTGAACCGTCCGTCCGGGGTCGTCACCGCGGTCAGCCCGTCCGGTGAGCCGTTGGGGTTGCGCGGGTAGCGCGTGGCCGGCGAACCGTCGGCGTCGACGAAACGCATTGCCTGCTGGACGGTTTGCAGGTTTCCGCGCTCGGTGAAGTCGGCCCGGCCCTCACCGTGGGCCACCGCGATCGGCAGCCGGCTGCCCGCCATACCGGTGAAGAAGATGGACGGTGAGGCGAGCACCTCGACCTGGCTGAGCCGGGCCTCGTACTGCTCGGACAGGTTGCGGGTGAAGCGCGGCCAGTCGTGTGCGCCCGGGATGAGGTCGGCCAGGGCGGCGAACATCTGGCAGCCGTTGCAGATGCCCAGGCCGAAGGTGTCGGGCCGCCCGAAGAAGCCGGCGAACAACTCGTGCAGGCGATCGTTGAACAGCACCGAGCGTGCCCAGCCCTCACCGGCGCCGAGCGTGTCGCCGTAGGAGAACCCGCCGCACGCGACCAGGCCGACGACGTCGGTCAGGTCGTGGCGACCGGCCTGGAGGTCGGTCATGTGCACGTCGACAGCGTCGAATCCGGCGCGGTGGAAGGCGAATGCGGTCTCCACGTGGGAATTGACGCCCTGCTCACGCAGGATCGCGACGCGTGGCTTGACGCCGCGGCCGACGTATGGCGCGGTGATGTCCTCCGACGGGTCGAACGACGGCTGGACGACCAGCCCACCACGGCGGGTGCCGACCTCGGCGTGCTCCTCGTCGGCGCACTCCGGATTGTCGCGCAGCGCACTGATCCGCCAGGAGACCTCGTCCCAGGCGCGGGCCAGTTCGACGGTGGGCTCGCTCAGCACCGGTCGGCCGTCCATGGTGACCTCGAGCGTCGAGGCGGTCGTGGGACGCCCGACGAAGTGTGCGAGGTCGGCCAGGCCGGCGTCGTGCACGGCAGCCTCGACCGCGGCGCGGCGGTCGGCCGGCACCTCGAGCACCGCACCCAGCTCCTCGGTGAAGAGCGCGGCCACGGACGGCACCTCGATCGTGGCGCCGCACCCGCCCGCGAACGCCATCTCGCAGACAGCCGCCCACAGGCCGCCGTCCGAGCGGTCGTGGTAGGCCATCACCAGACCCTGCTCGCGCAGCCGGGCGAGCAGGCGGACCAGGCCGAGCAGGTGGGCGGGATCGGTCAGATCCGCTGGCGCACCACCGAATTCGCCTTGTACCTGGGCAGCGATCGAGCCGCCGAGCCGCGCGTTGCCCGCACCGAGATCGATCAGCAGCAGCTCGGTGCCGCCCTCCGGGTGCAGCTGCGGGGTGAGCGTGCGGCGCACGTCGGGCAATGAGGCGAAGGCCGTGACGACCAGCGAGACGGGCGACCGCACTTCGCGGGGCTCGTCGCCGTCGGTCCACCGGGTGCTCATCGACAGGGAGTCCTTGCCGACCGGCACACCGATGCCCAGAGCTGGGCACAGCTCCATGGCCACTGCGTGGACCGTGTCGTAGAGCGCGGCATCCTCGCCGTCGCGCCCGCACGCCGCCATCCAGTTGCAGGACAACTTCACGCCCTCGAGCGTGGCGACCGGAGCCGCCAGCAGGTTGGTCACCGCCTCGCCGACTGCCATCCGGCCCGAGGCCGGCGCGTCGATGGATGCGATCGGGGTGCGCTCGCCGGTGGACATCGCCTGACCGGTGAATCCGACCAGGTCCGAAAGGGTCACGGCGACATCGGCCACCGGCACCTGCCACGGCCCGACCATCTGGTCGCGATGCGTCAGGCCGCCGACGGTGCGGTCGGCGATGGTGATGAGGAAGCGCTTGCCGGCGACCGTGGGGTGGCGCAGCACGTCATACGCGAGGGAACGCACGTCGGTCGAGGACAGGTCCAACTCGGACGTGCTGCGCTCGACGCGCCGGTCGTCACGCGTCATCCGCGGTGGCTTGCCGAGCAACACCTCCATCGGCATGTCGATGGGAGCCGGGTCTCGATACGCGGCGTCCTCCGCGTTCGACCCGCTTTCGACGACCAGCAATCGGCCGTCGTCGGCAGCGGTGCCCACGACGGCGAAGGGGCACCGTTCGCGAGCGGCGAGCTCGACGAACCGGTCCAGCGCATCAGGTGCGATCGCAAGGACATACCGCTCCTGCGACTCGTTGCACCAGATCTCCTTGGGCGACAGGCCCTTCTCTTCCAGCGGGACGGCGGACAGGTCGAACCGTGCACCGAGGCCGGCGTCGTCGACGAGCTCGGGAAAGGCGTTGGACAGGCCACCGGCGCCGACGTCGTGGACGGCCAGGATCGGGTTGGCGTCGCCGAGTGACCAGCAGTGGTTGATGACCTCCTGGGCGCGCCGCTCGATCTCGGGGTTGCCGCGCTGCACGGAGTCGAAGTCGAGCTCGGCGGCATTGACCCCGGACGCCATCGACGACGCGGCACCGCCGCCCATCCCGATCCGCATGCCGGGGCCGCCCAGCTGCACCAGCAGCGATCCGGCGGGGAAGCGGATCTTCTCGGTCTGATCGGCGCTGATCGCACCGAGCCCACCGGCACTCATGATCGGCTTGTGGTAGCCGCGCCGCACGCCGTCGACGGTCTGTTCGTAGACCCGGAAGAAGCCGCCCAGCCCGGGACGGCCGAACTCGTTGTTGAAGGCCGCCGCGCCGATCGGGCCGTCGAGCATGATGTCGAGCGGTGTCGCCAGATGGCCTGGGGCGCCATACGACTCGCGCTCCCAGGGCTCGTCGGTGTCCGGCAGGTTGAGGTTGGACACCACGAAGCCGGTCAGCCCGGCCTTGGGTTGCGACCCGCGCCCGGTGGCGCCCTCGTCGCGGATCTCACCGCCGGCGCCGGTGGCTGCGCCGGCGAACGGTGAGATGGCCGTCGGGTGGTTGTGGGTCTCCACCTTCATCAGCACGTGGACGTCATCGGGTCGTTCGACGTAACTGCTGGGCGCGTCAGGGGATTGGGGCAACCAGCGGGTGATCCGGTCGCCGGCCATGATGGAGGCGTTGTCCTTGTAGGCGACCACGGTGCCCTGGCCGGACACCTGCTCGGTGTGCCGGATCATGCCGAACAGCGACGACGTCTGCGCCTCGCCGTCGATGACGAAGTCGGCGTTGAAGATCTTGTGCCGGCAGTGCTCGGAATTGGCCTGCGCGAACATCATCAGCTCGACGTCGGAGGGGTTGCGCCGCAGGCCGCGGAAAGCGTCGACCAGGTAGTCGATCTCGTCGTCGGAGAGTGCGAGCCCCAAGTCGGTGTTGGCGGCCTCGAGCGCGGAACGGCCGCCCTCGAGGACGTCGACGCGTTGCAGCGGCTCGGCGTCGGGTTCCTGGAAGAGTGCGGCGACGGCATCGCGCGAGCCGAGCACCGTCTGCGTCATCGGGTCGTGCAGCAGTCGCAGGACCCGGAGTTGCTCGTCGGAGGTCATTTCGCTCGTGGTGAGGGTGAATTCGGTGACCCGCTCGACCCGGTGGATGGCCAGGCCGCAGCTGTGCGCGATGTCGGTGGCCTTGGACGCCCAGGGGGACACGGTGCCGAGTCGTGGTCCGACCACGACGGTCTCGACCGACCCGGTGACGGGCTCGTGTGCCGGACCGTAGGTCAGCAGGTCGTGCACCCGCTGACGGGTGGCGGTGTCCATCACCGCGTCGGTGGCCACGACGTGCAGGAAGCGGGCGCCGACCGCAGTGACCTGCGGCGCGACCTGCCGGATGCGCGCGAGCAGGGCCGCCCGGCGGAACGCGGACAGGGCCGAGCCCCCGTCGAAGGTGGTCAGCACCGGGCCGTGGGTCGGCGTCATGGGATGTGAAGGCTCCTCGACGAGGCGGAGTGTGGCGGGTCCAGGGTATCGAGCGGCCCGCGCAGCCTCAGGGGAGCATCAACTCGACGCCGGCGGCCACCGCGAAAGCAGCTCCGGTCGGTGCGATCGCCTGCCCTCGTCCGGCAGCGAGTATGCCGCCGACGCCGAGTGCGTCCCGCTCACGCGGTCACGCGGCGGTCGGCACGCCCGGTGTGCAGGTAGAGAGCGCGGCCGTGTCCGTCGTCGCCGACGAAGGCGTGCGGCATGTACATGCCCATCGTCGGAGTGCTCGGCAGGAGGGTGTCGCCGCGCCAGGGCAGCAACTCGACCGGCTCCGGGTTCGGCGCCATCTCGGCGAAGATGCCCTTCATCACCTGCTCCAGCCAGATGCGGCCCTGCTGGTCGACCGTGACCGTCGAGTCCGACACCGACGAGCTGTAGGTGCCCTCGATCCGGTGCGGGGCCGGCGCCGGGCCGGTCGCCTCCTGGGGTGCGGGGTTCGCCGGGACGACGACACCGGTGAGTTCGCTGAGGATTCGAGGAATGAGCGCGTCATACAGGGTGAACGGGTTGCCGCCGTTGGTGAGGATCGCGACCGCGACGTCCTGGTCCGGCACCAGCCGCAGGAAGGACGCCTGGCCGACGGTGTTGCCGTCGTGCCCGATGACGGGGCCGCCGTCCCACGCGTTGTACTCCCAGCCCAATCCCCAGTCGGTGCCGAGCAGTCCGAGGTCCGGGAGGTGGACCTGCGGCTGCTGCATCGCCGTGGTCGAGGCCTGGGACAGCACCCTGGTGCCGTCCGGCGCCGTGCCGCCCGCCATGTGCATGGCCGCGAAAGTCACCAGGTCCCGAGCACTCATCGACAGCATCGACCCCGCCGGGGAATTGGAGCGGGCCAGGTTCCAGGCCGGCGCCGGCACGAAGTCGCCATCCGGTCCGGGGACGTGTCCGAGCGCCGCGCGGAAGCGGATCGCCTCGTACGCATCGGTCGCGAAGTGCGCCATACCGAGTGGTTCGGCGATGCGCTCCCGCAGGACGGTGTTGTACGGCGCGCCCCGCAGCACCTCCACCAGGCGGCCGAGCATGATGAAGCCGGCGTTGTTGTAGGAGAAGCGTTCACCCGGCGGGAAGAGCTGCGGTGCCTTCGCGAGCAACGGCACGAATTTCTCCACGCAGTCGTCGCCCATGCCGGTGTCGTCGAAGTAGTCACCCTCGAAACCTGCTGTGTGGCAGAGCAATTGCCGCACCGTGAGGCTGGCCGCGGCATCCTCGTCCGCGATGACGAAGTCGGGGACATAGGTCCGGAACGGCCGGTCCAGGTCGACCAGCCCGTCGTCGACCAGTTGCATCACCAGGGTCGCGGTGAACACCTTGGTGGCAGAGCCGATCTGGAACACGGAGTCGTCGGTGGCTGCGACGTCGGTCCCCTTGTTCAGCACTCCCGTCGCGTGACTCACCACCGTGCCGTCGGCGAGTATGGCGACGGCGGCGGCAGGGATCTGTGCCTCATCGATGAGACGGGGCAATGCGGCGCCGAGCCAGGAATCCAGCTCTTGCAGTGTCGACATGGTCTTCCTCTCGCGATCGACCGACCGGACAGCAGTCACCGGCCGACACCCAGTGAAGTCGATGCGCGCCGACCGTGCCTTGTCCGCGGCGACAACATGGCGCACACCGATTCGTCGCGCGCGACGAACCACCGCCACCGGACCGGGGGCAGGCTGGCCGGCAACGGTTGCATCCCGCCTCGCACAAGGAGCGCCACATGGCCAGTTCAACCACTCGCAGCTCCATGACGTGGGGGCTGCTCGCCGGCGGCTGTGCCGTCGTCGTCGCCATCAGCGGGTGCTCCTCAGGATCGCAGGGCGCCACCGGCTCCCGATCCGGTGGCAAGGTGATCGACGGTGCGACGTTCGCGATGGCGCTGAACTCCGACCCGGGCAACCTGGATCCGCAGGGATCGGCGTCCAACAACGTGCTGCAGATTGCGGCGCTGGCCTACGACTCACTGGTCAGTGTGAGCGCGAAAGGCACCATCCAGCCGCAGCTGGCCAGCAGCTGGAAAGTCAGCGGCAAGACCGTCAGCCTGACGCTGAAGCAGGGGGTCACCTGCTCGGACGGCTCCGCCTTCACCGCTGCGCAGGCGGCGCAGAACATCAACTACGTCGGAGACCCGAAGAACAAGAGCCCGCTCGCGGGCGCCTTCCTCCCGGCGGGGGCCACGGCCGAAGCGGCGGGCAGCACGGTCACGATCACGCTGCCGGGTGCTGCTCCGTTCGTCCTCAACGGCCTGGCCTCGTTGCCGATGGTGTGCGCCAAGGGCATGGCCGACCGCACGTCGCTGAGCCGGTCGACCGACGGCACCGGTCCCTACCAGCTGACCAACGCCACACCCAACAGCTCCTACACCTTCGTCAAGCGGGCCGGTTACCGCTGGGGACCGGCGGGCGCGAAGACCTCGACCGCGGGTATGCCGGCGAAGATCGAGCTGCGCGTCATCACCAACGAGTCGACGGCGGCCAACCTGATGCTGTCCGGGCAGCTCAATGCGGGCACGTTCATCGGCCCCGACATCTCCCGGTTGCAGTCGGCGGGGCTCTTCTCCGTGTCGACCGCGACGATCATCGGGGAGACGTGGTTCAACCACGCGGCGGCCCGCGCCACTTCCGATCCGAAGGTGCGTCAAGCACTTGCGATGGCCACCGACAACACGCAGCTGCAGAAGGTGCTGACCTCGGGCCGCGGGTCCGCGCCGACCACCTTCGCCGTCTCACCGCCGGCCGCATGCACCGGCAATTCGGTCGCCCCGGCGATGCCGACATTCGATCTGGCGAAGGCGAAGTCGCTCCTCGAGGCGGACGGCTGGACCGCCGGGTCGGGTGGCTACCGCAGCAAGGGCGGCAAACAACTGTCGGTCCGGTTCCTCTACAGCACGACCTTCGGGTCGGCCGGTTCATCGGCCGCCGAGCTCGCCGCCGCGCAGTGGAAGAAGCTCGGGGTGAAGGTGGATATGGCGGGACAGGACACCAATACGCTGTTGTCGACCATTTTCACGACCGGCAACTGGGACATCGGCTGGGTGCCCTTGAACGTCAATTCCCCCGATCAACTGGTCGGTTTCATGTCCGGCCCGGCGGCGCCGAAGGGCAACAACTTCGCGGGGATCGACAACCCGACATACCGGGCCGAAGTGGCGAAGGCGGAGACCATGGCCGGTGCAGCCGGTTGCGGTCATTGGCTCGCCGCGGAGAGCAGCCTGGTCAAGGCCGCCGACGTCATACCGTGGGCCAACCAGAACCGGCTGACCTTCGGCAAGGGAACGACGTTCGAACTCAACGGCGTCCTGCAGCCGACCAGCATCCGCATGGTCCGCTGACCTCTGCCGGGGCCCGAACCCCTCGGCCGGGGAGGTCTGGTCCAGTACTCCGGCGCCGTACCAAACCTTCCCCGGGGCAGAGATCGGTACGGGTCCGGCTCCCAGCACGTACCAAACCTTCCCCTGGGGAGACTTTGGTACGGGTCCGGCTCCCAGCCCGTACCAAACCTTCCCCTGGGGAGACTTTGGTACGGGTCCGGCTCCCAGCCCGTACCAAACCGTCCCCTGGGGAGACTTCGGTACGGGTCCGGCTCCCGGCCCGCAGCCCGTACCAAACCTTCCCCGGGGCAGAGATCGGTACGGGCCCGGCCCGCAGCCCGTACCAAACCTTCCCCAGGGCAGACATCGGTACGGGTGTATGGCGCCCCGGGCGTCGACGGGCGCGGATGGTGGGCAACGACAAGTCCGGGCCATGCATTTCGTCGCGCTGCACGAACCGCGGCCGGCGGCACGGGGGCAGGCTGTTCGACCATCACCGCCCGCTCGGTACCGGACCCCGAGTACGAGCACCCGAGTACGAGGAGCGTCATGCGCACGTCGAACCGCAATCGCCGCGGGCTTGCCGTCCCGCTCGCCGTCGGATGTGCCACGGTCACCGCGATCACCGGATGTTCAGTTGGCGGCAGCTCGGCCGGTGGCTCCGGATCGGTCGTCACCGGAGGCACCTTCACCCTCGGCATGAGCTCGGACCCCGGCAACCTGGATCCGCAGATGAACACCTCCAGCGCCCTCTTCCAGATGAGCATGCTGGCCTACGACTCGCTGCTCGGGCAGGACTCGCACGGCAAGATCGTGCCCCAGCTGGCCAGCTCCTGGAAGGTGGCCGGCAAGAAGGCGACGCTGACCATCGCACCGGGCATCACCTGCTCCGACGGTTCGGAGTTCACCGCGGCGACCGCCGCTGCGAACATCAACTTCATCACCGACCCCAAGAACAAGAGTCCGTTCGCCGGTGTCTTCATCCCGGCCGGAGCGAAGGCGACCAGCGACACAGCCGGCAACACCGTGACGCTGACCGTCCCAACGCCGGCACCCTTCATCCTCAACTCGCTGGCGACCATGCCGATGGTGTGCGCCAAGGGCCTGACCCACCGCGCGTCGTTGGCCGCCGCGAGCGACGGCACCGGCCCTTACGTCCTCGAGCAGGCCCAGCCCAACAGCCGATACACCTTCCGTAAGCGCGCCGGGTACAGCTGGGGTCCGGCCGGAGCCGGCACCGCGACCAAGGGCATGCCGGACAAGGTCGTGGTGCAGATCGTCCCGAACATGAGCACCCAGGCCAACCTGCTGCTCGCCGGCCAACTCAACGCGGCCACCATCACCGGCCCGGACCTCAAGCGCGTGCAGGCGGCGAAGCTCTACTCGGTCGCCTCACCGGCCGTCGTCGGGCAGCAGTGGTTCAACCACAACTCGACACGTCCGACCGTCGACCCGAAGGTGCGCGAGGCACTGAGCCGGGCCGTGGACTACACCGAATTGCGGCGGGTCCTCACCTCCGACCAGGGATCGGCGCCCACGACGTTCGCCGCCACCTCGCCGGCCGTGTGCCCCGGCAACTCGATCGGCCCGGCGCTGCCGAAGACCGATCTGGCCGGAGCCAAGGCACTGCTGGAGGCCGACGGCTGGGCCATGGGTACCGACGGCTACCGGCACAAGGGCGGCCGGCAACTCGCCCTCACCTTCGTCTACAACACCGACTCCGGAGCTGCGGGTGCGTCGGCGGCCGAATTGGCCGCGGCGCAGTGGAAGAAGCTGGGCGTCAACGCCACCCTGACCCCGCAGGACCATGCGACCCTGATCAGCACGTTGTTCAGCACCGGCAACTGGGACATCGCCTGGGAAGGCCTCAATGTCAGCGCGCCCGACCAATTGATCGGCTTTCTCTCCGGGCCGGTCGCACCGAACGGCAGCAACTTCTCCGGCGTGCACAACGCCACCTACAACAGCAAGGTCGCGCTGGCCGAGACCCAGCAGGGCCGGGCGAGCTGCCCGGCGTGGCTGGCCGCCGAAGCCGGCCTCGTCGAGAACTTCGACGTCATCCCGTTCGCGAACCTGAACGCCTACACCTTCGGCAAGGGCGCGACGTTCCAGCAGGTCGGCGGCGATCTCCTGCCGACCACGTTCCGGATGTTCCGCTGAGGTCCGCGGCCGTGACAACCACCTCATCGGCAACTTCCTCAACCACCCCGCCGGCTCCGGTCGCGCCGGCCCGCCCGACGGCATCCGGTCTGCGGGACAACGCGTGGGTGCGCTTCGGGATCCGGCGTGCGGGCCAACTGCTCGTCTCGTTGTGGGCGCTGGTCACGGCGTCGTTCCTGATGATTCACCTGGTGCCCGGCGATCCCGTGCGGGCGTCGCTCGGTATGACGGCGCCGCAGGCGCTGGTCAACGCGCGGCGGCAGGAGCTGGGGCTCGACGACCCGCTCCTGGTGCAGTACTGGCACTACCTGGGCGACCTCTTCTCCGGCGACTTCGGCATCTCCATGTCGTCACAACTGCCGGTGTCACAGGTCATCTCGCAGCGGCTGCCCGCGACCCTGTCCCTCGCGGTGGCCGCGTTCGTGCTGGCGCTGCTGATCGCCATACCGCTCGGCGCGCTCATGGGGGTGCTCACCCGCGGCGGCCGCGCGCAGCGCACCGAGCTCGGCTTCACCACCGTGAGCGTCATCATCGGTGCCATCCCCGACTTCGTCGTGTGCGTCATCCTGGTCTGGATCTTCGGGGTGAACCTGCACCTGCTCCCCGTGGCCGGCAAGTTCGGGCTGGACTCCTACGTGCTGCAGGTGGTCGCTCTGGCGGTCGGCCCCGGCGTGATCCTGGCCCGGATCCTGCGCGTGGAGATGATCGCGGTGCTGCGCGCCGACTACGTCCGGACGGCGCGCGCCAAGCGGCTGCCGGCCGTCACCATCTACCTCAAGCACGCGCTGCCGAACGCGCTGACCGCGACGCTGACGCTCAGCGGGCTGTTGCTCAGTGGACTCATCGCCGGCACGGTCCTGGTCGAGAACGTCTTCGCCTGGCCGGGACTGGGCAGCACCATCGTGTCGTCCATCCAGAACAAGGACTACCCCGTCGTACAGGCCATCGTGCTGGTGTATGGCGTACTGGTGCTGCTGATCAACCTGGTCGTCGACATCGCGCTCGCGCTGCTCGATCCACGTTCGACGATCCGGGAGAACTGAGCCATGGCAGCCAATCTCGCGACGGAGATCGTCTCGACCAGGACACGACGCGGCAACCGCTCCAGGTGGCTGACGGTGGTCGCGACACCCGTGGGAGCCGCCGCGACGGTGGCGCTGTCCGCGCTGCTGCTGCTCGCGGTCGTCGCCCCGATGCTCTGGTCGGACTGGGCGAACCGGACGGACACCGCGCAGATCCTGCACGGCCCCTCAAGCGAACACTGGGCGGGCACCGACAACCTGGGCCGGGACATCCTCGCGCGGGTGCTGGTCGCCACCCGGCTGTCGGTCGAGCTGGCACTCCTCGCCACGCTGATCATGGTGGCGGCCGGCCTGGTGCTCGGCACCCTCGGCGTGCTCTTCGGCCGACGGGTCGGACGGGTCGTGGCGGCGGTGATCAACATCGCGGTCGCGTTCCCGGGGCTGCTGTTGGCGCTGTTCTTCGCGGTCATCTTCGGGATCGGCACCAAGGGAGCCGTGCTGGCGATCGGATTCGCCGGTGCACCCGGTTTCGCCCGGCTGGTCCAGACGCTGGTCGCCGGGGTCGAGCCGCGCGATTTCGTGCTCGCCGCCCGCGTCGCCGGCGTCAACCGGTTCCGGATCCTGGTGCGGCACGTGCTGCCGAACGTCGGGGAGGCGCTGATCGTGAACGCCACGATCGGCGCGGGTGCCGCCCTGCTGGCCTTCGCCGGGCTGTCCTTCCTCGGGCTCGGCGTGCAGCCGCCGAACTACGACTGGGGGCAGCTGCTGGGCAACGGCCTGACCGGCATCTTCGAGCACCCGATCGCCGCACTGGCACCCGGCATCGCCGTGGTGCTGGCCGGGCTGGCGTTCAACTTCTTCGGCGAGGCGATGGCCAAGGGCATCGGCGTCACCACCACCCTCGGCAAGCTGCGGCTGCCGGTGGTCAAGCCTCCGGAGGAGGGCGCCATACCCAGGAAGGAGCACGCCGACGACGTGGTGCTGCGGGTGCAGGATCTGCGCGTCAGCTTCCCGACCGCGCACGGGGCGATCACCCCGGTCCGCGGTGTCAGCTTCGGTATGGCGCGTGGCGAGGCCGTCGGCGTCGTCGGCGAATCCGGATCGGGCAAGTCGCTGACCGCGCTCGCGGTTGCTCAGCTGATCGAGCGACCGGCCCGGGTCAGCGCCACCGAACTCAGCTTCCTGGGCACGGACCTGCGCCGCGGCGCCACCCGTGCCGACCGCGAGCTGCTCGGCATCCGCTTCTCGATGATCTTCCAGGACCCGATGACGTCGATGAACCCCACGCTGCGCGTCGGCGGCCAGCTGGCCGAGGTCGCCCGCCGGCACGGTGGCCTCTCCCGGGCGCAGGCGACGGACCGCGCCGTCGACCGGCTGGACGCGGTGCAGATCCCGGATCCGAAGCGGCGGGCCGGCCAGTATCCGCACGAGTTCTCCGGCGGCATGCGGCAACGCGCGATGATCGGCATGGGCCTGATGGGCGACCCGGCGCTGATCGTCGCCGACGAGCCGACGACCGCCCTGGACGTGACCGTGCAGAGCCGGGTGCTGCAGCTGCTGGAATCGATCCGCCGGGAGCAGGACGTCGCGCTGCTGCTGATCAGCCACGACATCTCGGTGGTGCGGCAGGTGTGCGACCGCGTGCTGGTGATGTATGCCGGGCAGATCGTCGAGGACCTGCCGACGCAGGACCTGCATGCGTCGGCCCGCCACCCCTACACCCGCGCACTCATCTCGGTGGTGCCGGACATGCACACCGCGCTGGACGAGCCGCTGGCCGTCATACCGGGCCGGGCGCCGGACCCGGCGTCGTTCCCGGCCGGATGCGCCTTCGCCGCGCGCTGCCCGCTGGCCACCGACCGCTGCCGGGAGCAGATGCCGCCACTGGAGACCGACGCCGCCGGCCGGCGGGTGGCGTGCTGGCACGCCGACCAGCCGCAGCCGCTGACTCCGGAGAAAGCGAAGGCCGTGTCATGACTCAACTGCGCTTCGAGCACGTGTCCGTGCACTACGGCAGCCAGCGGCACGGCACGACGGCGGTGGACGACGTCAGCCTGACCGTGCCGGACGGCGAGATCGTCGGACTGGTGGGCGAATCCGGTTCCGGAAAGTCCACGCTCGGTCGCGCCGCGGTCGGGCTGGCACCGCTGTCCGGCGGCCGGATCACCCTCGACGGCGAGCCGGTGCCGTTGCGCGGCGCCCGCCGGCCGATCCAGATGGTCTTCCAGGACCCGTCCTCGTGCCTCGACCCGCGGATGACGATCGGCGCGAGCCTGCGCGAGACCATCCCGCGGCGGAACGCCGGCGGTGCGCCGCCGACCGACCGGGCCAAGGAGGTGACCCGGCTGCTGGACCTGGTGCAACTGGACCCCGACCTCGCCGCTGCCTACCCGAGCCAGTTGTCCGGGGGACAACGCCAACGCGTCGGCCTGGCCCGGGCGCTCGCCGCACGTCCGCAGGTCGTCATCGCCGATGAGATCACCTCGGCGCTCGACGTATCGGTGCAGGGCGCCGTCCTGAACCTGATCCGCGACCTGCAGCGTGAGCTGTCCACCTCGATGCTGTTCATCTCGCACAACCTGGCGGTCGTGCGGTACGTCGCCAGCAGCATCGCCGTCATGCGCCACGGCCGCATCGTCGAACACGGCCCGGCCGCCGAGGTTCTCACCAATCCCCAGCAGCCCTACACCCAGGAGCTGCTGGCCGCCATACCCGACTCCGTCCATCCCACGAGGAGAGCATCATGACCCGTCGCCTGCGCATCGCCGATCTGGCGGACATCGCGATCCCGGAGCAACCCGCTCTGTCCCCGGACGGTCACCGGGTGGCCTACGTGCTGCGGACCCAGGACCTGACCGCCGACAAACCCGTCACCAGCCTGTGGCAGGTCGGCACCGACGGCACGGCACCGGTGCGGCTGACCCAGGGACCCGCCGACAGCGCGCCGGCCTGGTCGCCGGACGGGTCGCAACTCGCCTTCCTGCGTGCGTCGGACGGACCGCCGCAGGTGTGGTTGCTGCCGGCCACGGGTGGCGAGGCCGCCCAGCTGACCGAGCTGCCGCTCGGCGCGGGCGCGCCGGTGTGGAGCCCGGACGGCACGCGCATCGCCTTCGCAGCGCCGGTGGACCGGGCCGCCCCGCAGGACGGTAAGGACAGCTCCGCCGCGCCGATCGTCACCAGCCGGGTCGACTACCAGGCCGACGGCGCCGGCTACCTGCGCCAGATGCGCAACCAGCTGCACGTCGTCACCGTGGCGGACAAGGCGTGCCGGCAGGTCACCGACGGCGATTGGCATGCAGGAGAACCGGATTGGTCGCCCGACGGCACACACCTCGCCTTCCCGGCCGGTATGGCGGACGACGCGGACCTGCGGCTGGTCATCCCGGTCTACCGGGTCGACGTCTCCGGCTCCTGGTCGCAGCCGGAGCTGCTCGGCTTCGCCGACGGAGTCGCGCAATCAGCGACCTGGACCGCTGACGGCACGGAACTGCTGGTCATCGGCAGTGCCACCGGCCCGACCGGTCAGGCGGGTCTCTACCGGTTGCCGGCAGAGGGGGCCGCCGCGGTGCCCGCCGCCGAACTCGTCGACCTCGCCGGGCCGCTGGACCGCAACGTGATGAGCGGAGGCCCGGCATACCCGGGCGCCGCGCCGCAACTGATCGACGACGACCGCGCCGTGCTCTTCTGCGTCCGTGACCGCGGCTGCACCCACCTCTACCGGGCCGACCTCGGGACGGGCGCACCGGAGTTGGTCCTGGGCGGCGCCGACCGGGTGGTCGCCGGGGCGTCGGCCGCCGGCGGGACGGTCGCCGTGGTGCTCAGCACCCCGACCTCGCTCGGCGAGGTCGTCACCCTGGACCTGGCGACCGGTGAGCAGGTCGTGCGGACCGAGCACGGCGCGCCGCTGGCGGACGTCGAGTGGTTCCAACGTGATTCACGCGAGTTCCACATCTCCGACGGCACCGTCGTGCAGGGCTGGTTGATGCGGGACCCGGCGCGGACCGGGCCACGCCCGCTGCTGCTGGACGTGCACGGTGGCCCGCACAACGCGTGGAACGGCGCCGCCGACGACATGCACCTCTACCACCAGGAGCTGGTCGCGCGCGGCTGGAACGTGCTGCTGCTCAACCCGCGCGCCAGCGACGGCTACGGTGCCGGCTTCTTCAGCGCGACCGTCGGCGCATGGGGCACCGGCGACGCCGCGGACTTCCTCGAGCCGCTGGACGCACTCGTCGCCGAAGGCATCGCCGACGCCGACCATCTCGCGATCAGCGGTTACAGCTATGGCGGTTTCATGACCTGCTACCTGACCAGTCGCGACTCGCGCTTCGCGGCCGCCGTCACCGGTGGGGTGTGCGCCGACCTGCAGAGCCTCGCGGGAACCTCCGACGCAGGGCATCTGCTGGCGGCATACGAACTGGACGAGCCGACCCGGCAGCCGTCGGCGCGGATGGACGCGATGTCGCCGTTCAGCAAGGTCACCGACGTGACCACACCGACCCTGGTCCTGCAGGGTGCGGCCGACGTGCGCTGCCCGGTCGGCCAGGCGCAACAGTGGTTCTCCGCGCTGCGGGAGCAGGGCGTGCCCACGACATTGGTGCTCTACCCGGAGGGGTCGCACCTCTTCCCGGTGAACGGCCGGCCGTCGCACCGGGTCGACTTCAACCACCGCGTCCTGGACTGGGTCGAGCAGTATGCCGGCACCGGCGCCCGGCGTCCGAAGCTGGACCGGGCCCACTGGCAGCGCCGGCTGACGACGCTGGCCCGCCGGCACAAGGTGCCCGGCGCCCAACTCGGGATCTTGCGGCTCGACGAGTCGCAGGACGACCTGATCGAGGTGGCGACCGGCGTGCTCAACGTCGACACCGGCGCCGAGGTGACACCCGACTCGCTCTTCCAGATCGGCTCGATCACCAAGGTCTGGACCGCGACCGTCGCGATGCAGCTGGTCGACGAGGGGAAGCTGTCGCTGGACGCACCCGTGCTCGACGTGCTGCCCGAGCTGGAGCTCGCCGACCCCGAGGTGACCAAGCAGGTCACCCTGCGGCACCTGCTCACCCACACCAGCGGCATCGACGGTGACATCTTCACCGACACCGGGCGCGGCGACGACTGCCTGAGCAAGTATGTCGACCTGCTCGCTGACGCAGCGCAGAACCATCCGCTCGGAGCGACCTGGTCCTACTGCAACTCCGGCTTCTCGATGATCGGCCTGATGATCGAGAAGGTCACCGGTCAGACGTGGGACACGGCGATCCGTGAGCGGTTGTTCACCCCGCTGGGGCTGAAGTGCACGGTCACCCTGCCGGAGGAAGTGTTGCTGCACGGTGCCGCGGTCGGGCACCTCGGAGAGGGTGACGAGCCGGCCAGGGTCGCGCCCATCTCATTCCTGCCGCGCTCGGTCGGGCCGGCCGGACTCATCTCCTCCACGGTCGGCGACGTGCTGGCCTTCGCCCGGATGCATTTGATGGGCGGTGCGTCCCCGGACGGCGGCTCGGTGCTGCGCCCGGAGACCACCGCGGCGATGCAGGAACAGCACGCGCAGTTGCCGGACACGCACTCGCTCGGTGACTCCTGGGGGCTGGGCTGGATCCGCTTCGGCTGGTCGGGGCAGCGTCTCTTCGGGCACGACGGCAACACGATCGGCCAGTCGGCGTTCCTGCGGGTGCTGCCCGGGCAGAAGCTCGCGGTCGCGCTGCTGACCAACGGCGGCAACACCCGCGACCTCTATCAGGACCTCTACCGCGAGATCTTCGCCGAGGTGGCCGGGATCGAGATGCAGGAACCGCTGGCGCCCCCGGCCGAGCCGGTCGACGTGGACATCACGCCGTGGGTGGGCACCTACCGCCGTGAGTCGATGACCATCGAGGTCCTCGCGGACGCGGTGGGGCCGCGGCTGCGGGCCACGGTGAGCGGCCCGGTCGCCGCGACGATGGAGGACCCGACCGAGGAGGCGCGGCTGGTGCCGGTGGACACCGACTTGTTCGTGATGCGTCTGCCGGGGGTCGAGACGTGGACGCCCGTGACGTTCTACCGGCCCGACGGGCAGCGGCGTTACGTCCACTTCGGGGCACGCGCCACGCCGGAAGTCTCCTGACGTGGAGTTGCTCCAGCGCTTCGAGGACGCACTGCCGCGGATCGTCGACGACATACGGACACTGGTGCGTTGCGAGTCGCCCTCGGATGATCTGGCGGCAGTGGCCGCGAGTGCCGAGCTGACCGCCGAGCTCGGCACTGCCCGGCTCGGGCACGAACCGGAGCGCATCGTGCTGGACGGCCGGACCCATCTGCGGTGGCGTCTCGGGGCCGGCCCGCGGCGGGTGCTGGTGTTGTGTCATCACGACACGGTCTGGCCGGTCGGGAGTCTGGCGACGCACCCGTGCGAGGTGACCGATGGGGTGCTGCGCGGTCCGGGTTGCTTCGACATGAAGACCGGGACGGTGATGGCCCTGCATGCGCTGGCGACGCTGCCGGACACCGACGGTGTCACCGTCCTGGTGACCGGTGACGAGGAGCTCGGTTCGCCGAGCTCCCGGTCGCTGATCGAGGACGAGGCGCGTGGCTGCGACGCCACCCTGGTGCTCGAATCCGCAGGGCCCGCAGGGGCGTTGAAGACCGAACGGAAGGGCGTCTCGCTCTATCGGGTGGCCGCGGCCGGACGGGCGGCGCACGCCGGTCTCGAGCCCGAGAGGGGAGTGAACGCGAGCCTCGAGCTGGCCTGCCAGCTCACCCGGGTCGCCGCGCTGAGCCGGCCCGAGCTGGGCACCACCGTCACCCCCACGGCGCTGCACGCGGGAACCACCACCAATACCGTGCCGGCGAGCGGGCACTTCGCGGTCGATGTGCGCGCCCGCACCGCAGCGGAGCAGGAGCGTGTCGACACCGTTATCAGGTCGCTGCAGCCGCACCTGCCCGGAGCGCAGTTGGAGATCACCGGTGGACCGAATCGTCCGGTGCTGGAAGCGGTTTCGTCCGCTGCGCTCTTCGAACGGGTATGCCGCATTGCGGCCGAGCAGGGTCTCCCGACGCCGGCGCAGGTGTCGGTCGGGGGCGCCTCGGACGGCAACTTCACCGCCGGTGTCGGCGTACCGACGCTCGACGGCCTGGGCGCCAGCGGCGGCGGGGCGCACGCCGACGACGAACATGTGCTGGTGGGCGAACTACCTTCTCGCATCGCCCTGTTGGCCGCACTGCTGGCGGATCTGCTCGGCATTCCGCAGGGTTCGGTGGACCGGTGACGAGCCTGGACGCGCCGGCGATCCTGGCCGAGGAGCAGGCCACCCGGGCCGCCCGTGCCGCCGGCATCACCGTCCGCACGGCGACCGGACTGAACGAACTCACTGCGGTCGAGGAGCTCTACGAACAGATATGGCGTTCGCAGGACAACGCGCCGATCGGCACCGAGATGCTCCGGGCGCTGTCGAAGGCCGGCAACTACATCGGTGTCGCCCACGCCGGTGACGCGATGGTCGGAGCGTGCGTGGGCTTCTTCGCACCGCCGTCCGATCGCACCCTGCACAGCCACATCGCCGGGGTGCTGCCGCGCAGCGCCCGTCGCGGCGTCGGCTACGCGCTGAAGTTGCACCAGCGGGCCTGGGCACTGCGCCGGGGGATCGACGTCATCGAATGGACCTTCGACCCGTTGATCGCCCGCAACGCCTACTTCAACCTGGTCAAGCTCGGCGGACGGCCGGCGGAGTATCTGCCCAACTTCTACGGCGGGATGCGGGACCGGATCAACACCGGCGACGACACCGACCGGCTGCTGCTGCAATGGCACCTGCAGGCCCCCGCGGTGGTCGCCGCCTGTTCCACGCACTGGCAGCCACTGCAGGTCGCCCGGCTGGACGGGCCCGGTTGCGCGGTGGCCCTCGGACGCGGGACGGCCGGGGAGCCGATCCCCGGGGTCACGGACGCGCCGACCCTGCTCGTCGCCGTCCCGCCCGACGTGGAACAGCTGCGCGGCAGCGACCCGGCACTGGCGACGGCGTGGCGGTTCGCCGTGCGCGACGCGCTCGGCGGACTGCTTGCCCGCGGTGCCCGTGCGCGCGCCTTCACCCGGGACGGCTGGTACGTGCTCGAGACCGGCACACCGGAGACCCCGAATCACCGACGAGGAAAGACAACGCCATGAAGCTGACCGGAATCGAACTGCGCCGCGTGGCGATGCCGTTGGTCGCGCCCTTCCGGACTTCGTTCGGGGTGCAACACGCACGCGACATCTTGCTGGTCCGTGCCGTCGGTGACCAGTCGGAGGGCTGGGGCGAATGCGTCGCGATGAGCGACCCGCTCTATTCGCCCGAGTATGTCGACGCCGCCGCCGACGTGATGCGTCGCTTCCTCATCCCGGCGCTCGCGCAGCCGGACCGGCTCGACGCGGCCCGGGTCGGCACGCTGCTGCACGGCTTCAAGGGACACCGCATGGCCAAGTGTGCGCTGGAGGCCGCCGTCCTGGACGCCGAACTGCGGGCCGAGGGCCGGCCGCTGGCCAGAGAACTGGGTGCAGTCCGGGAGCAGGTGCCGTGCGGCGTCTCGGTGGGGATCATGGACTCGGTCCCGCAGCTGCTGGACGCGGTCGGTGGTTACCTGGAGGCCGGTTATGTGCGGATCAAGCTCAAGATCGAGCCGGGTTGGGACGTCGAGCCGGTCCGCGCGGTCCGCGAACGGTTCGGGGACGACGTGCTGCTCCAGGTGGACGCCAACACGGCATACACGCTGGCCGACGCGGGGCAGCTGGCGCGACTGGATCCCTTCGAGCTGCTGCTGATCGAGCAGCCACTCGACGAGGAGGACGTGCTGGGCCACGCCGAGCTGGCGAAATCGGTGCGCACGCCGATCTGCCTGGACGAGTCGATCACGTCCGCCGCGACGGCGGCCGCGGCGATCAGGCTGGGTGCCTGCCGGATCGTCAACATCAAGCCCGGTCGGGTCGGCGGCTATCTCGAGGCGCGCCGCATCCACGACGTATGTCGCGCGCACGGCATCGCGGTCTGGTGCGGCGGCATGCTGGAGACCGGCATCGGCAGAGCCGCGAACGTCGCGCTCGCGGCGCTGCCCGGCTTCACCCTGCCCGGCGACACGTCCGCGTCGGACCGGTATTTCAGCACCGACCTGACCGAGCCGTTCGTGCTGCAGGACGGGCACCTGCCGGTGCCGACCGGTCCCGGGCTCGGCGTTGCGCCGCAGCCGGACCGGCTGGCCGAGTTCACCACGTCCACCGAATGGATCCCGCTGTAACACAACGATTTTCAGCAGGACCGCCCGCACGGTACGCGGGACCTTGTAGCGTCATCTGGTGGTGGTGTCGATGAGCGGACGGCCCGGAGCCGACCTGACGCGGCTGCTCGAGGAGCTGGGCAGCACGCTGCTCGAGCTCGTGCATGCGCCGGCGTCCTCACCCGGCGGCGTCCGCGGCCCCATCTCGGCCGCACCGATCCATGACCCGGTCGACCGGGAACAGGTCCTCCCCGATGCACTGGTGCTCGGTGTCGGCGTGTCCGGCACCGACCGGATCGTTGCGTTGCTGCGCGACCTCGGTGAACAGGCAGCGGCCGGGCTCGTCGTCCGTGCGCCGGTCGCCCCGGACCCGCAACTACGGGCCGCCGTCGAGGAGAGCGGTGTGGCGCTGTTGGCCTTCACGCGAGGTGCGTCCTGGACGCAGCTGAGCGCGCTGCTGCGGGCGTTGCTCGCCGAGGGCGAGGTCGGCGCCACCGAGTCGGAGACCCTGGGCGGGTTGCCGTCCGGCGACCTGTTCGCGGTGGCGAACGCGATCGCGGCCCTGCTGGACGCACCGATCACGATCGAGGACCGCAACTCCCGTGTGCTGGCCTTCTCCGGGCGCCAGGACGAGGCCGATTCGTCTCGAGTCGAGACCATCCTGGGGCGCCAGGTGCCCGAGCGTTATGCACGCCTGCTGTCCGAGCAGGGGGTCTTCCGCGAGCTCTATCGCACCGACCAGCCCGTCTACATCGAGCCGCTGCCGGCGACGGGCGTCACCATGGCGCGTGCCGCGATCGCGGTCCGTGCCGGCGACGAACTGCTCGGTTCCCTGTGGGCGGCGGTGCACGAACGGCTCAGCCCCGAGCGGCATCGCGCCTTCTGTGAGGCGGCCAAACTCATCGCCCTGCACCTGCTGCAACAGCGTGCCGGATCCGATGTCGAGCGACGGCTGCGGGCCGACCTGTTGGGGACCGCCCTGGAGGGCGGCGTCGGCGCGCGCGGTGCCCTCGACCGTCTGGGCCTGGCGGATCAGCCCATGGTGGTGCTGGCGCTCACGGTCGACGGTCAGGCCACCCCGAGCGGCCCGGCCGGCGCCGAGGTGGTCGGCGAGCGGCAGCGGTTGAGTGACGCCTTCGCGATGCACCTGGGTGCGGTCCACCCGTCGTCGGCCGTGGCCGCCCTCAGCGACGTCGTCTACGGGCTGGTGCCGCTGCCGCACCAGGGCGAGCGGTATGCCGTCGGCATCGCGACCGAGTTCTTGGACCGCATCGGCGGCCGTGGGCAGCATGCGTTCATCGGCGTGAGCCCGGTCGCCGAGGACATCTCGGGGCTGGCGCGTGCCCGAGGTGCGGTGGACCGCGTGCTGCGGGTGCTGCGCGAGCGCAAGGGTCCCCGGGTGGCGCAGTTGGCGGACGTGCACGTGGAGTCGTGGATGCTCGAACTGCGGGACCTTGTGGCGGCCCGTGGTGACCAGCCGACCGGGCCGGTCGCCCGGCTGCTGTCCTACGACGCCGCCCACAACACCAGCCTGGTGCAGACCCTTCGCGCCTGGCTGGACAACTTCGGCGACACCGTTGCGGCGTCGGCCAGCGTGTACGTGCACCCCAATACGTTCCGTTACCGACTGCGCCGTGTCGCCGAGATCGGCCAGCTCGACCTGGACGACTCCGAAGCCCGCTTCGCGGCGATGCTGCAGTTGCGCGCCGTCGTCTCGCGCTGACCGCTCCGGCCCACGCGCGGTGGTTCAGCGGACCAGGCCGTAGACCCGCTCCACCCGCAGGTGCAGCGGCACCCGGTGATCGGCGACCATCGCGCGACGATAGTCGTCCCAGTCGTCGTGCTCACCGGCGATGGACCGGTAGATCGACACCAGTTCGTCGGCGCTGGCGTCGTCCGCAGCGGCCGCGACCGGCAGGACGCTCGCCGTCACGTCGGCGGCGGCATACGACCAGCCCTCCTTGGCATTGACGAGCACCGTGGCACGCCGATCACGGCGCAGATTGGCGGTTTTCGCGCGACCGTCGGTGACCGATACGCGGATCAGGTCGCGTTCGCGGTCGTAGGTGTAGCTGACGTTGGACAGTTGCGGTCGCCCGTCGCGGCGGATCGTGGCGAGTGTGGCCAAGTTGCTGTCGGCGAGCAGGTCGCGCAATGCGTCGTCGGTCATGGTCCCCATCTTGCCGCGTGTCGGGCGAGATGGTCAGTCCCTGACGGTGCGCCTGCGAGACCGAGGCTGGCACTGCTTGCACCAGAAGAGGTTCCGGCCGGCGAGGATCGTGGTGCTGACCGGCGTGCCGCACACGAGGCACGCCTGGCCGGCCCGGCGGTAGACGTAGACCTCGCCGCCGTGCTTGTCGACCCGCGGGTCACGCCCCATCGCCTCGGGAGTGTGCTCCGGGTGGACGGTGTCGATCCGGCCGTCGCGCACGCCCAGGGGCATCAACTCGATCAGGTCGTCCCACAGCAGGTCGAATTCCGCACCGCGCAGGAACTTCCCGGGCATGAACGGGTCGATGTGGTGCCGATAGAGCGTCTCGGCGCGGTAGATGTTCCCGACACCGGCGAAGATCTTCTGGTCCATCATCAGCACGCCGATCGGACTGGCGGATCTGCGGATCCGGGCCCGCGCGACCTCGGGGTCGGCGTCGGCGCGCAGCGGGTCGGGGCCGAGCGCGGCGACCGTCGCGGCAATCTGCTCGGGCGAACTCAGCTCGCACACGTTGGGCCCACGCAGCTCCATGGTGACGTCCGGGGTGAAGGCGGTCAGCCGCCAGCGGGCGTTGTCGGTCGCCGGGTCGGCTTCGGGGAAGAAGGAGAACTTCCCGATCAGTCCGAGATGGATGTGCACCTGCTCGGGCAGGTCCTCGAACGCGATGTACATGTGCTTGCCGAAGGCCTGGGCGGTGTCGAAGACGTGGCCGTCGACCAGCACGGCGCCGGTGAACTTGCCCTGCGGAGAGGTGGATCGCACTTGTCTGCCACCGAACTCACGGTTGAGCTCACCGCTGATGCGGTGGGTGACATGTCCCTCCGGCATACGTTCAGGAGGCGACGCGTGCGGACTTCAGGCCGCTGCCGGCGGGGGCGAAGCCGGGGTCGTCGCCGATGGAGACCTGCTTGTTGGTGGCGTCGACGAAGACGACCGAACCCTTGAAGTTGCGTGCTTCGGCGTCGTCGACCTGGCCGTAGCCGATGATGATGACCAGGTCGTCGGGCGCCACCAGGTGCGCCGCGGCGCCGTTGATGCCGATGATGCCGCTGCCCGCCTCACCGGTGATGACGTAGGTCGACAGGCGGCTGCCGTTGGTGACGTCGACGACGTCGACCTTTTCGCCCTCGAGCAGGTCCGCGGCGTGCATGAGGTCGGCATCGATGGTGATCGAGCCGACGTAGTCCAGGTCGGCCTGGGTCACGGTCGCGCGGTGGATCTTGGACTTCATCATCGTCCGGAGCATGGAGTAGAGGGTACCGGCGGTACCGGCGGTCTCCCACCGACCCGACCCGTCTGACCCAGAGGCGTAGAAAACGACCGAGAGGATGACCGGCTCGGGGTGCTTCGGTCATCCTCGCGGTCAGTAGGGGCTCCGCTCGGGCAGGA
>NZ_JBQCGS010000107.1:0-49771 GCF_051955415.1 Flexivirga sp. | reverse complement strand
GCGGCCCTACCGTCTGCGCCACGCGCGCAGCCGCGACGGGCTGGGGCCGCCCCTCCGGGTTGGGGCCGCCACCAGCCGTTTCGACCCCCGATGCTCCGGCGCCGATGGCCGGAGGCGAGTCCCCCGTGCTGACACCCGTATGACGGCGCAGCTGCCGATGTCGTTGCGTCGTAGGGCGATACGTGTCCGTTTCGTTATCCGGTCGCCGCGGCTCGGCGTCCGGTCACCCGCAGCGCCGTCACGTAGAACACCACTCCGGCGACTCCCCCGACGATCCAGGACACGTCGACGTGGCCGAGCGCACCGACCAGCGGGCCGGTGAAATACGTCTGGTCGATGAACGGCAGTTGCACCGCCACTGCGAGCAGGTAGGCCACGAGTCCGGGCCAGACGAACCCGGGATAGCTGCGGTGCGGGGTGAAGAACGACTGCACGTCATACCGGCCGTGCCGGATCAGGTAGTAGTCGGTGAGGTTGATGGCACTCCACGGGATGAAGACGTAGAGCAGCACGTTGAGGAAGTTGGACAGGTTGGCGACGAACTCCCGGTAGCCCAGCAGCGCGCACAGCGTGCCGGCCGCCACGAGCAGCACCGACCCCAGGACCCGCAACGCGATCGACCTGCGGACCGTGCGGAAGCAGCTGACGATGCTGACCACGGCGAGCATGCCGGTGTAGGCATTGGCGACGTCGGAGCCGATCAGGCTGAGCGCCATGACCACCAGCATCCACCGGCCGCCGACGTCCGCGATCGCCGCGATCGTCGAATCGGCGCGCGGCAACAGGCTGGTCAGGTAGGCGCCCAGCAGTGCGCAGCCGATCTGTGGGACCGCCGCGCCGGCGAAGACCGCCCAGAAGGTCCTGCTGCGCGAGACCGTCTCCGGCAGATACCGCGAGTAGTCCGAGACGTATGGCGCCCAGCTGACCACGCTGATCACGAACATGCTGGTGCCGGCCATGAAGACGGCCAGGGGCGGCAACCCGGTCGAGGCGGCGGCGCCGGTCGGCGCACCGCGAAGGAGCGCACGCACCCAGAGGATCGCGAACGTCAGCGCGAGCACCACGCTCATCCACCGTTGCCAGCGGTGCAGCCAGTCATGGCCGAAGATCGTGATGACGAGAACGGGTATGGCGATCAGGGCGATCCACACCGGGATGCTGATCGAGCCGATCAGCAGGTTGAGTGCTTCGGCCTGGATGACCAGTTGTGCTGCCAGGAAACCGAAGTCGAGCACGATCGAGGCGGCGAAGACGAGCACGGCGCCGTAGAAGCCGAACTGTGCGCGACTCTGGATCATCTGCGGCACGCCCAGCCGTGGACCCTGGATGGCGTGGAAGCCGACCAGGAGCAGCCCGAGCACCACCCCGACGACGATCGCGATCGCCGCCCAGAGCAGCGACAGGCCCATCACGACGAGGATGCCGCCGAGCACGACCACGAAGATGTTGGCGTTCAGCCCGAACCACATCGTGAACTGGTCGCGGACCCGCCCGTGGCGCTCGTCCGCCGGGATCGGGTCGATCGACAGCACTTCGGGGCCGCCCGCCCGGGCCTCCGTGAGCCGGTCTGCCTCAGCAGCTCTCATGATGTCCTTCTCCGGCGACGATCGAAGTTGTTCAGCAACGACGATCGCCGGGTCGCCGGTCCACGGCCACCCTGCTGGCCGCAGGCCAAAGGTAGTGCCAGCAGGAGGGTGCGTGCCGCCGGGTCCGGGACCGCGCGCTCGTCGCCGCAAAGCCGTTCCGGCGGGCTCGCCGCGCGAGTAATGTATGACGACGCCGGAGAAGCGGAATCGTGGTGCACGTGTCGGCTGAAATGACCCACCGGATGACGTCGGCGCCGCTCCATGTGGAGGCCGCACTGCGGCGTGTCGCCACGCTGGCCGCGCGCGGCGTGAATCCGGCTGCCATCTTCGATGCGATCGACGGTGAAGTCGGCGCGGTGTTCGGCCTCGTCGCACTCACCCTGTCGAGCGTCGATCTGCGCAACCGCACGCTCGCCGGAACACTCGGCACTCACGAGCCTGGCTACTTGCGCGGTACCTGGCAGGAGGAACTCTCCTTCGACCGGCTCTCGTTCCTCCGGGCGCTCATCGATGGCGGTCATCCGCTGCGCGAGGACGGTCGTGACCACACGCTCGCGGGCGGCACCCGCTGTTGCGATGTCGCGAACACGACGTTCGTCGGGTGTCCGGTCTTCACCGATGGCGTGGTATCGGCCGTGCTCCTCGGCCACGGGCGTGGCAACGACCGGCTCGAGCCGGGATGCGAACTGCGACTGGCGCAGTTCGGTGAACTGCTCGGAACTTCGATCATCAATAGTGCACAGCGTGATCGGCTACGCGACTTCGCGGATACGCAGGCGGCGTTGCGCCGGGTGGCCACATTGGTGGCGGCCGGTGTGGAACCGGATGAGGTGTTTCGATCGGTGGCCGCTGAAGCGGCCGGCATTCTGGGTGTCGGAGCGGTCAGCCTGATCCGTTTCGATTACAGGACCCGACTGTTCACCAAGATCTTCGGCACCCACGGCGATCGAGCGGCTGTCCCGGACGGTGGGTCGTGGCCGATCGCCGAGTGCCCCGAAGGTGAGCTGATCCTGCGCACCGGCGGATCGGTGCGGTTGGACGACTGGAGCTCCTTTCCTGGCAAGGTCGCGGCCAAACACCGCGCGGACGGCTTCGGCCAGGCAGTGGCCGCTCCCGTCATACTCGACGGCAAGATCTGGGGGCACCTCGCAGCGTTCGGCGAAGCGGGTGACGTGCTGCCGCCCGCGAGCGAGCGGAAGCTCGCCGACTTCACGTCGCTGATGGCGACCGCGATCGCGAACGCCGAGACCCGGGCCGAGTTGCGTG
This sequence comes from Flexivirga sp., assembly GCF_051955415.1. Classification (NCBI taxonomy): domain Bacteria; kingdom Bacillati; phylum Actinomycetota; class Actinomycetes; order Micrococcales; family Dermacoccaceae; genus Flexivirga; species Flexivirga sp. The sequence continues at coordinate 46,919 of NZ_JBQCGS010000107.1, read as the reverse complement.
GACTGGCATCGGCCCAGGGTGCCGCGTTGCGCCGGGTGGCGAGTCTGGTTGCCACTCAAGCCAGTCCGGCCAAGATCTTCCAGGCCGTTGCCAGTGAGGCCGCGAGCGCGCTCCAAGTCGATCACGTCGTCGTAGCACAGCGCCATACCGACGCCACGGTGTCATTGCTCGGATCGGCGTCGCCGCCGGAGGGCGATCACGGCTTTCCATTGCCGGCCCGTCATGTCGCCGAACTCGTCGCGCGTACCGGCCAATCGGTCCGCGTCGACGACTGGACCACTGCCCCCACCGAAGTCGCGACGGCGGCCGGACACGCCTCCCTCGTCTCGGTCATCGGTGCACCGATCGTCGTCGACGAGGATCCGTGGGGTGTGATCGTCGTGCTCGCCACGGATCCGCTGCCGGCCGATGCCACCACGAGGCTGACCGACTTCACGCATCTGGTGGCCAGCTCGATCGCGACTGTGCGAACACGCAACGAACTCATCGCCTCGAGGGCGCGGATCGTTTCGGCGAGTGATGAGGCGCGTCGCCGCATCGAGCGAGACCTGCACGACGGCATACAGCAGCGGGTCGTCTCCCTCAGCCTGGACCTGCAATCGGCGCGCCGCCGGCTGACGATGTCCTCGGACACCGCCGCGCAGCTCGATGCGGTCGGGCACGGCCTCGATCAACTCATCACCGAGATCCAAGCCTTCTCCCAGGGCCTGCACCCCGGCCTGCTGACCCGCTCCGGGCTGCCCGCCGCACTGCACGCCATGGCGAGACGATCACCTTTGCCGGTCGATCTCGAGGTGACCGTCGGGCGCTTGCCCACACCGGTGGAGACGGCCATCTACTACGCGGTGTGCGAGGGGCTCGCGAACACCACCAAGCATGCCGGACCGGCGTCGATCTCGATCGGCGTCAGCTGCGACGGAGATGTCCTGCACGCGACCATCGCCGACGACGGTTGCGGCGGGGCGACGTTGGGCGGCGGCAGCGGACTCATCGGCCTGGTCGACCGGATCGAGGCGCTCGGTGGCCGCCTCACCGTGCTCAGTCCTCCGGGGGTCGGGACACGCATCGACATCGCTCTCGGGCTGGAGCCGGTTGCCGCCACCGAACTCGCGGTGCAACCGGAGACGAACAAGAGCATCAGGTCACCCCAACCAACCACGGATGCTGCTCGAGGCTGCTCGGTGGTGGTTGCCGACGATGACGTCCTGCTGCGCGAAGGGATTTCGCACGTGCTCGCCGACGCGGGTTTCGCCGTCCTCGGGCAGGCAGGGGACGCTCGCACCCTGCTGGAGCTGATCCGGAGCGCGCGCCCCGACCTTGCTGTCGTCGACGTCCGGATGCCCCCGACCAACACCCGCGAGGGCATCGAAGCAGCACGGATGATCCGGGCGGAGTTCCCGGATGTCGGGATTCTCCTGCTGTCGGCGCACATTGAGCTCGAGACAGCAATCGGCCTGCTCAGCGACGGCCATCGCTTCGGTTACCTGCTGAAGAGCCGGGTCGCGCACATCAGCGACCTGCTTGACGCGCTCGAGCGCATCACTGCCGGAGACACTGTCATCGACCCTGCGCTGGTCGGGGAACTGTTCGGCCGGCAGGCCCGACGCGACCCGCTGGCTCCGCTGACGGCCCGCGAACGCGAAGTGCTCACCCTGATCGCGGAGGGCCGATCCAACGCCGGCATCGCGCACCGGATGTGGATCACCGAAGGAGCTGTGGAGAAGCACGTGCGGAGCATCCTCGCCAAGCTCGATCTGCCGTCCGGCTCGGAGGACCACCGTCGCGTCCTCGCGGTGCTCACGTTCCTCGACAACAACGAGGGCCGGTACCGCTAGCACTACCTCCGACTCACCCGGCACCCCTACCGGACTCGGGCGGTCAGCGGCAGAGACACCAGTCGCATGACAGACGAATGCTGTTTCTCGTCATATCGATTCGAGGAGCCAGCATGTCATCACTCAGGGAGCGCACCGTCGACATTCCTGCGGCAACGCCGCACGAGCCGACCGACCCACCGGCCGTGCGGATCTCGCCGAACCTCTTCGGTGTCTCGTTCGGGGTCGCCGGCCTCGCCGAGGCGTGGTCTGCCGCGGCCGACCTGGCCGACACACCCGCCTTCGTTGCCGACCTCTTGTGGGCGGTCGTGGCCGTCACCTGGGCGGCCACGGCGGTGCGGTACGCCGCCTACGTCATACGTGGTCGGCGCGTCGTGGCCGAGCTGGTAGATCCGGTGACCGCGCCATTCATCGCGCTGGCGCTGATCGTTCCGATGCTGCTGGGCGCAGCTCTGGCCGATCACAACCGACCCGCCGGAGTGACCATCTGGGCGGTGGCGCTATCGCTGACCATCGTCTTCGGCGGTTGGATCAGCGGCCAGTGGATCATCTCCGACCTCCGCCTGGCGCAATGGCATCCGGGCTACTTCCTGCCCACCGTCGCCGGCGGCCTGCTCGCGGCAGCGACGAGCGCCCAACTGCACTACACCGGATTCGCGAAGGTGATGTTCGGCTACGGCGTGATCTGCTGGATCGTTCTCGGCTCCATCCTGCTGCAGCGGTTGTTCACCGGGCCCATGCTGGCGGTGCCGCTGCGACCGACGATGGCCATCGAGGTGGCGCCACCCGTGGTCGCGGGCATCGCCTGGTTCGGCATCGACGGCCAGCGGATCGACCTGCTCTCCTACGGTCTCGCCGGGTACGCAGCCCTCATGGTGCTGGTCCAGGTGCGCCTCATCCCGGTCTACCGCACGGTGCCGTTCGGGCCCGGGTGGTGGGCGTTCTCGTTCTCCTACGCTGCGGTGTTCGTCGACGGCATCCGGTGGCTGGCCGCGGAGCACGTCCCCCACCGACTCGGCTGGACCTACGTGCTGCTCGCCATCATCTCGGCAGCCATGGCGGCGCTGGCAGCCCGGACGGCGTACGCCCTGGGCAAGCGCACGTTCCTGCCCACTCCCACGGCGGTGCGCTGACATGGCCGGCTTCGCCACGACGCGGTTGCCCCGCACCACCGTCGACCGATCCGCAGCCCAAACCAGCTGGCGCAACACGGCTCTCCCGCTCGTCGCAATGCTGCTCGCCGTTTCGATGACGTTCATCGATCAGACGATCGTCGCCATCGCGGCACCGACCATCGCATCGGAGCTGTCTCTCGGCAGAGCCGGAACCCAATGGGTCATCAACGCCTACCTGCTCGCGCTCGCGGCTGCGTTCGCCTTCGGCGGCCGGCTCGCGGACGTCATCGGATCCCGTCGCATGGTGCTGATCGGGATCGTCGGTTTCGCAGGTTCGTCGGCGCTGTGTGGCGCCACGCCGACGGGACGATTCGCCGAAGGATGGATAGTGGCCTTCCGGGCGCTGCAAGGGGTGTTCGGCGCGATCATGATCCCGGCCGCGCTCGCAGTCGTCGTCGCGGCGTTCCCCCTCCACCGCCGCGGCCGGGCACTGGCCGTCTTCTTCGCGGTGAGTGGCGGCATGACGTCGATCGGCCCCATCGCAGGCGGCTACCTCACGAGTTGGACGTGGCGAGCGATCTTCTGGATCAATGTGCCGGTCGCGGTGCTCGCGCTCATCGCGACGACGTTCGCCCACATACCTCGGGTATGTCGCAAGGAGGCCATCGACTTCCGGGGCGCCGCGCTCGTAGCGCTCGGGATGTTGCTGTCGATTCTCGGTTTCCAGCAGGCTCAGGCATGGGGCTGGCGCAGCGTCGCGACTTGGGCGTGCCTTGTCGGCGGGTTGGTCGTCCTCGCGTCGTTCGTGATGATCGAGGCACACACGCGCAGCCCGCTGGTGCGGGTGGACATCTTCCGCGAACTCGCGTTCTTCGTGGACAACGGGGTGCTCTTCTGCTCGATGGTCGCATTCGTTCCCGTCTTCTTCTTCGCCAGCGTCTATTCACAGTTGTCGCTCGGCTATGACGCAGGCCGAGCGGGCCTCTATCTGCTGGTCTTCTTCGTAGGTTTCGCCCCTGCCGCGCAGGTCGGCGGCCGGCTCCTCGACCGGACCGGCGCACGCCGGCCAATGGTGCTCGGAAGCGCCATGGCCGCAACCGGATTCGCCCTATGGGCTGGTCGTCTGCACCACCTGGGCCTCGGCGCGCAGTGGCCCTTCATCGTGCTCACCGGTGCGGGGTTCGGCCTGCTGCTCGGGCCGGCCAGCACCGACGCGGTCAATCGGGCGCGCGCGGCGTCATACGGTGAGGTCACCGGTGTCACCCAGACGGTGCGGAACTACGCGTCTTCGCTCGGGCTGGCGATCTTCGGAACGGTGTTCACGACGGTGCTGGCGATGCGAGTGAAGGACTCGCTGATCGCTTCCGGCGTGCCGGGTCACACGGCGCAAGCGATCGCCGGAAAGGTGTCGCACGGTGGGCCGGACTCCGGCACCGTCCCGGGCGCCCGACTGCATGCGATGGTCGCCGCCGACGTCGCCGACGCGACGACCTGGGTGTTCTTCGGCATGGCGATCGCTCTTGGCGCCTGCTTCCTCGTCGCACTGCGTTATCCCCGACACGTGGACCCGGCCGAAGCGCGCACCGATGGTCCTCACCCGCCCAGTGGGAAGGCGAGTTGATCGTGTCCACCATGAAGGCGCTGGTCCTGGAGTCGTTCGGCGGTGACCTGGTCCTGCGACAGGTGCCCACACCCGTACCCGGCCCGGGCCAGGTGCTGGTCCGGGTCGCCGCGAGCGGAGTGAATCCGCTGGACACCAAGATCCGCGTGGGTGCTGCCGCGCACGCTCGGGTCAGCACACCCGCCGTGCTGGGCATCGACTTGGCCGGTGAGGTCGTCGAGGTCGGGCCGGGCTCGGACGCCGGCTTCCGCCGCGGTGACGAGGTCTACGGGATGACCGGAGGCATCGGCGGGCATCAGGGGTCGCTCGCGGAGTTCGTCGCCGTCGACGCCGACCTCGTGGCCGTCAAGCCGGCGAAGCTGACGATGCGTCAGGCGGCCGCCCTGCCGCTGTCGATCATCACCGCCTGGGAGGGACTGGTGGACCGTGCCGGCGTCGGCCCCGGTCAACGGGTGCTGGTCCACGGAGGAGCCGGCGGCGTCGGACACGTCGCCGTCCAGTTGGCACTGGCGCGCGGAGCGTCGGTCTGGGCCACCGACCCCGGGCGAGGGCTGGCGTTCATCGGTCAGCTGGGCGCCGAACCCATCGACATCCGCACGTCCACGCCGACGGCCTACGTCAATGCGGCCACCGGTGGCGAGGGCTTCGACGTCATCTTCGACACCATCGGCGGCAAGACTCTCGACGAATCCTTCACGGCCGTCCGGCTCTACACCGGTCACGTGGTGAGCACGCTCGGCTGGGGTAGCCATTCCCTGGCACCGCTGAGCTTCCGCGGTGCGACATACTCCGGCATCTTCACCTTGCTGCCGTTGCTGACCGGTGTCGGACGGGCACGCCATGGCCGGATCCTGCGTGCGGCCGCGGAGCTCGTCGACGCCGGCCGGTTGTCCCCTCTCGTGGCGCCCGAGACCTACGACTGGCGTTCGGTGATGGCGGCGCATCGCGCCGTCGAGACCGGCGCATCGTCCGGCAAGGTCGTTGTCACGTTGAGCGAGGTCTGAACCGGTGCCGACACAAGAAGTCAATAGACGTAGATCTGACGGCCGTTGACGAGGATGCCGGAGCGGATGAGCATGTCCTGGGCGGCGATCGAGAGCCGGCAGCATCCGTGCGAGGCGTTGTAGGCGGGCACGCTGGTCGAGCCGTGGATGGCGATCCCGCCGTTGAAGTAGTAGGGCTTGTACATCGAGCCGAGGGCGCCGGTCTGCCAGCCGTTGACGTGGCTGCGGACGGTGAACTTCCCGCTCGGCGTGCGGCCGTCATACCAACGACCCCATGCGTAGAACCGCCGGTTGGCGCCGGTGCTGGTGTTCAGCGTGTAGCGCACGGTCGAGCCCCAGACGACGAGCGCCAGCTGCCGCGACTTGTCGATCTCGACGCGGTATCCCGCGCCGTACCGGGCAGGCCGGCGCGTGTTGGAACCCACTCTGGCCCAGGTGGCGGGCCCGACGACGCCGTCACGAGCCAGCCCCCAGGCCTTCTGCAGGGCGAGGACCGCCTGCTGCGTCTGGGCCCCGAAGGCGCCGTCCGCGGTGCCGCACCAGTAGCCGACGGCGTCGAGCCGCTGCTGCAGGTAGGTCACACTCGACCCCCTGCTGCCGTACTTGACCGTCGGTCGGGTCGCGGCGTCGGCCGAGCCGGCGGCCGCCAGTCCGATCATGCCTAGCGTGCCGGTCGCCAGCGCCGCACCGAGTGCCTGGCGTCGAGCCATTGCGTGATTCATCTGTGCCCCCAAAATCCCCCGAGTCACTCGGTCGAGCGACTCTGCGAACCCCCTTGACGCAGATTGTCGTCCGGGTTCATCAGGTATGACGCTTTAATGCCCCGTCCGGTTGGCCACCTGTCCAGTCCGGTTGCGGCCGGCGCTGCGGCTACGCTCCGGGTGTGTCGGAAGTGACTACTGCGCTCGCGAAGTCGAAGGTCGGGTGGCTCCTGCTGCCACCCGACGTCACCGTCCCCTGCTGGTATGCCGCCTCGGGCGAGACGGCATACGTGGTCGGCGGCGACGGCGAGCAGTCCATCCCTCCGCTGCCGGACGAACTGCGAATCATCTTGCGGGAGAAGGAGACCCGGCGAGCCATCGGACCGGTGCCGGTGCGCGCGCGAAGGGTGGACCCGGACTCCGGGGAATGGGAACCGGTCACGTCGGCGCTGTTGGGTGCCCGGCAGAACAACCCGCCCGAAGGTCTGCGCGAGCACTGGGCCGCGCACTGCACCGTCTGGGCGCTGGACACCGCGCCGGCCGGCCCGGCGGACGCCGGGCCGGACCCGGTTGCCGGCCACGCCGAACCGCCGCAGCCGGATGCCGGCACGGCTGACTAACCTTTCGGTGGTGAGCAGCCGTGTCTTCGTAGCCCGGATCGCCGGACTCACCGTGCTGGACCCCCTGGGGGACCGCGTGGGGAGGGTCCGCGATGTCGTCATGACCTTCGGCGGCTCCGAGCCGCGGGCCATCGGCCTGGTCATCGAGGTGCCCGGCAAGCGGCGGGTCTTCGTGCCGATGACCAGGGTGACCAGCGTGGACGCCGGCGCCGTCATCACCACGGGCCTGGTGAACATGCGCCGGTTCGAGCAACGAGCGGGCGAAACCCTCGTGCTGGCAGAGCTTTTCGATCGGCGGGTGCAGGTGCGCCACGACGGGGAGACCGTCGTCGGGCTCGTCGAGGACATCGCGATCTAGCAGAACCTGCGTCGTGACTGGGTGCTGGTGAAGGTGTTCGTCCGGCAGGTCGACGGCATCTCGTCGGCGTCCAAGGCGATGTCACGTCTCACCCGGCGCCGCAGCGGCCGCACCATGCTCGTCGACACCCGTGACGTCACCGGTCTGCACCAGCAGGCCAGCGCACAGAGCGCCGAACGCCTGCTGGAGGAATACGAAGACCTGCGGGTGGCCGATCTCGCGGAGGTCATCCACGACCTCAATCCCAAACGGCGTGCCGAGGTCGCTGCCGCCATGGACGACCACAAACTGGCCGACGTCCTGGAGGAGCTGCCGGAGGACGACCAGATCGAGATCATCGCCGGCCTCGATACCGAACGTGCCGCCGACGTGCTGGAGGCCATGGAGCCCGACGACGCCGCGGACCTGCTGTCCGACCTGCCGTCGGACCAGGCCGAGCAGTTGCTGCAGCTGATGGAGCCCGACGACGCGGCACCGCTGCGCCGGTTGCTGTCGTATGACGAGAACACCGCCGGCGGCCTGATGACCACCGAACCGGTCGTGCTCGGTCCGGAAGCCACGATCGCCGAAGCCCTCGCCGTGGTGCGCCGGGAGGAGCTCGCCCCCGCGCTCGCATCGGCGGTCTTCGTCAGCCGTCCGCCGCTGGAGACCCCGACCGGCCGGTTCATCGGGTTGGTGCACACCCAGAAGCTGCTGCGCGAGCCGCCGCAGACCGCGCTCGGGACGATCGTGGACAAGACGATCGAGCCGGTCGGCGTCGAGGCACCGCTGGGTGAGGTGACGCGGCAACTCGCGACATACAACCTGGTGAGTATGCCGGTGGTGGACGAGGCCGGCCGGCTGCTCGGCGCGGTCACCGTGGACGATGTGCTGGACCACATCCTGCCCGAGGACTGGCGCGAGGCCCGCCACGATCCGCGGCCGTCCGATGCCCCGGCAACCGACGAGGAGGTCATCTGATGGCGGACCGCGACGACGAGCGCCGCAGGGGCCGCCGCCGGCGGGAATCCGCCCGACTGGACCAGCCACGCGAGGCCGAGCGCCGGTGGCTGCCGCGGGCCCCGTTGGACTCCGACACATTCGGGCGCTTCGCCGAGGACTTCGCGCGCTACATGGGCACCGCGCAGTTCCTGGTCTGGATGACGGCGTTCGTGATCGTGTGGATTCTGCTCAACCTGATCGGGTTGTTCGGGCTGAAGTGGGACCCCTACCCCTTCATTTTGCTCAACCTGTTCTTCTCCACCCAGGCGTCGTATGCGGCGCCGCTGATCCTGCTGGCGCAGAACCGGCAGGATGACCGGGACCGGGTCGCCCTCGAGGCCGACCGCGCGCGCGACGAACGCAACCTGGCCGACACCGAGTTCCTCACCCGCGAGGTCGCGTCGCTGCGCCTGGCGATGCGTGACACCGCGACCCGCGACTTCGTCCGCTCGGAGTTGCGGTCGCTGCTGGAGGAGATGGAGGAACGCGGCTACCTGCGCTCGCCCGCCACCGCCGAGGGCGACGAGGCGACACCGGAGTGACCTGAGCCACGACCTACCATGGGGGTATGCCCACCCCTTCGCTGGACGCCATTCGCGCTGCACTGGCCGATGTGCAGGATCCCGAGATCCATCGGCCCATCACCGAGCTCAACATGGTCGAGTCGGTCGACGTCGCCGACGACGGCAAGGTGACCGTCACCGTGCTGCTCACCATCGCCGGCTGTCCGATGAAGACGCGCCTGCAGACCGACGTCACCGACGCAGTCGGCAAGGTCGAGGGCGTCACCGCCGTCGACGTGCGCCTGGGTGTCATGTCCGACGAGCAGCGGGCGGCCCTGAAGGACCAGTTGCGCGGCGGCCAGGCGGAGCGGGAGATCCCCTTCGCCAAGCCTGGTTCGCTGACCCGCGTCTATGCGGTCGCGTCCGGCAAGGGCGGTGTCGGCAAGTCGTCCGTCACCGTCAATCTCGCTGCCGCGCTCGCGGATTCGGGCCTGCGGGTCGGCGTCGTCGACGCCGACATCTACGGCTTCTCGGTGCCGCGCATGCTCGGTGTCGAGAACCGCCCGACCCAGGTCGACGACATGATCCTGCCGCCGGAGAGCCAGGGCGTGAAGGTCATCTCCATCGGCATGTTCGTGCCCGGCAACCAGCCGGTCGTATGGCGCGGCCCGATGCTGCACCGCGCGCTGCAGCAGTTCCTGGCGGACGTGTTCTGGGGCGACCTGGACGTGCTGCTGCTGGACCTGCCGCCCGGCACCGGAGACATCGCGATCTCCGTTGCGCAGCTGATCCCGAACGCCGAGGTGCTGGTCGTGACGACGCCGCAACAGGCCGCCGCGGAGGTCGCCGAGCGTGCCGGTGCGATCGCGCTGCAGACCAAGCAGCGGGTTGCCGGCGTCATCGAGAACATGTCCTGGATGGAGCTGCCGGACGGCACTCGCCAGGAGGTCTTCGGCAGCGGCGGCGGCCGGCAGGTCGCCGAATCGTTGACCAAGTCGATCGGCGCACCGGTGGAGTTGCTGGGTCAGATCCCGCTGGACGTCACATTGCGCGAGGGCGCCGACGCGGGCACGCCCGTGGTGCTCGGCACGCCCGACTCCCCCGCCGCCGTCGCGCTGCGCGGCATCGCCAAGGGTCTGGCCACCCGGTCCCGGGGGCTGGCCGGCCGGTCGCTGGGCCTCACCCCCGCCGGCCGCTGACGGCCGCGAAGTAGCGACAGTCGCCGGTCAGGAACGCGACGGCTGCGGGGACGGCGGCTGCTTACGTCGCGTCGAAGTCGAAGGGCGTAGCGCGGTCCGGGTCGAACCGGTGCGGGTCGTATGACGGGCCGGCGGCCAGTTGCGGCACCTCGTCGCCGTCCTGGGCGTCGTCCGGTGCGGGGTCCGGTTCGAAGAGGGCGTCCCGGACGATCTTGCGCGGGTCGTACTGCCGCGGGTCGTAGGCGCGCCAGTTGATGTCCTCGAACTCCGGCCCCATCTGGTCCTTCAGCTGCGACTTGGCACCTTCGGCCATGTCGCGCACCTGCTTGATGTAGCCGCGCAGTTTGCCGACATACTCCGGCAGCCGGTCGGGACCGATGAGGGCAGCGGCGAGCGCGATGAGGATCAGGAACTCCCACCCGCTGATGCCAAACATGTCGCGTCGATACCTTCCCGCTGAAGTGCCGCCGAGGTCACGCCGAAGCCTCGGCCGCCTGATTGTCGCACCCGACGCGCGGCCCGGTGGCGGCGACCGGCCGTCCCAGTGCCGGGAACGTTGCGCTCAGGGGGTTCGGGTGGCGGCCACCTGCGCGAACATCGGCATCTCGTGGGTCAGCGTGCCGCTGACCTTGCTGCGTCGTGCGGTGACCTCGGCGACCTGAGGAGTCTGCACATTGCGCACCAGCGCTGCCCGGCCGGGCAGCTCGTGCTGCGGATGCTCCGGGCTCTGCGCGACGCCCGTCGCGGTCGACGCGACGAGCGCCACGCCGACACAGCCGGCGACGGCGAACAGCGCGCAGGCCATCGACTTGCGCGCCGACTGGTACTGCGGGGGCGCGCTGCAGGTCACCACGGCAGGCGCCGGTCGCGGCGCCGCGAGCGGTTTGTGCGCCGCGGGAGTCGGCCCTCCCAGCGGGCCGTCCGGTTCGGTGGCCGCGAGCGACAGGAGCCCGGCCATCATCCGCTGATGGCCACCGGAGTCGAAGCGGACGGAGCGCAACTGCTCCAGGATGGAGCGCTCCTGCTGGACCGCGAAGCGGCAGTGCTCGCACACGGTCAGATGCAGATCGGCGCGGTATTGGTCCTCGGCGGACAGCATGTCGTCGACGTAGTCGGCGACCCGGTCGCCCAAGTGGCCCTGCACCCCGCGAGGTTTCTCCCCGGTGGTGAACTGGTCGCGCGAGAAGAGCATCACCGCGTTGCTCCGGCGGGCGACAACGTCGGCAGTCCGACCCGGGTGCGCGCGGCGGGGCGGTTCTCGGGTGCACGGTGGGCCAGCGCCTCACGCAGCTGGGCACGACCGCGGTGGATCCGCGAGCGCACCGTGCCCAGCTTGATGCCGAGCGTGGCGGCGATCTCCTCGTAGGACAGACCCTCGATGTCGCACAGCACGACGGCCGCGCGGAAGTCCGGTGCCAGCGCGTCGAGCGCCCGCTGGATGTCGTCGTCGAAGTGCGCATCGGCATACAGCTGCTCGGGGCTGCCCTCCCGACTGGGCAGCCGGGCGGCGGCCTCATCGGCCAGCGCATCGAAACGGATGCGCTGCTTGCGCCGCATCTTGTCCAGGAAGACGTTGGTGGTGATCCGGTGCAGCCACCCCTCGAACGTGCCCGGGCGGTAGGAATGCAGCGAGCGGAAGACGCGCACGAAGACGTCGTGGGTCAGGTCCTCGGCGTCGTGGACGTTGCCGGTCAGCCGGTAGGCCAGTCGGTAGACGCGCGCCGAGTGCTCGGTGACGATCTCCTCCCAGGTCGGTGGCTCCCACCCCGGTGGCGCCACATCGGGCACCTCGGTCTTGACTGCACCCCGCAGCAGTTGGTCGGTCATCGCTTCCAGCATCCATCTCGTGTCGTCGACCTTGCTTCTGAGCCCCGATTCTTGCGCATCAACCTGTGGCACTGCTGTGGCATTTCTGTCACGCCATACACCTGACCGGAAGATCGGATCGGCTCTCGAGGTGCTCAACGCACGACGTGCGGCAATCGTTACCGCGGTCGGCGCATGTGCTGGATGTGCCGGACATCTCCGGCTCCCGGTTCGGCGCGGGGACCGCGCAAGCATTAGGTTCGGGGCATGTCATCACAGCGCGCCGCCAGCTGGGGGTATGCCGAGGAGTTCGTGCCCGAACCCGAGGTCGTCGAACGCGCCCGGGTGCGCGGCGAACAACTCGGCTGCACCCCCGTCGGCGCCGGCACCGGGCCGGCGCTGCGGCTGCTCACGGCGGCGACCCGCGCCAAAGCGGTCGTGGAGATCGGCACCGGCGCCGGGTCCTCCGGACTGTGGTTGCTGGCCGGTATGCCGTCCGACGGCGTACTCACCACCATCGACATCAAGGCCGAGCACCAGAGCGCGGCCCGGCAGGCCTATGCCGACGCCGGCATCCCGCCGGCGCGGACCCGCATCATCACCGGCAACGCGCTGCAGGTCACCGGTCGCCTGGCGGACAACGGTTACGACGTGGTGTTCGTCGACGCGCACAAGCCCGACTACCCGGCGTATGTCGAAGCGGCGGCGCGGCTGCTGCGTCCCGGCGGCCTGCTGCTGATCGACAACATGCTGTGGCACGACCGGGTCGCCGACCCGGCGGTGCGCGACGAGACCACGGTGCTGCTGCGCAACCTGGGCAAGCAGCTGCGCGACGACCCGGCCTGGACGACTGCGATGCTGCCGGTCGGCGATGGCCTGTTCACCGCCGTGAAGCGGTGAGTCCCTCGCGTCATACACAGGAAACGGCCGCCCACCACAAGACGTGGGCGGCCGTTCGCGTGCAGTGAGTCGGCGTCAGCCGATGCAGCCCTGAATGGCCTCGCCGAGTGCTTCGGCCTCCTCGGCGTTCATCTCGACGACCAAGCGGCCACCGCCTTCGAGCGGCATACGCAGGAGAATGCTGCGGCCTTCCTTGGTGACCTCGAGAGGACCGTCTCCGGTCCTCGGCTTCATTGCCGCCATCGGCTTTCCCCTTCCGTCCGCGTGGCTCAAATCCTCGGCCGCACCAATGCCACGCGGTGCTTTCGACGCCGGGTGTCCGGCGGGTGCGACCAACAGTCGCGCTCATTATTTCAGTTTCCGCCGCGCAGAGGGAAATCCTCGCCCCGGATAGCCTGTGCTCATGAGCTCCTCCGACGCCGGCCCTGCCGATGCCACACCAGCCGCAACTTCCGACGCCGGCCCTGCGGACACCGCCGCCGGCGCCCCGGTCGTCGTGGAGCGGACGGCGGGCGTCGCCACGGTCCGGCTGAACCGCCCGGAGGCGATGAACTCCCTCGACATCGCGACCAAGGAGGCGCTGCTCGCGGCGCTGCAGGACGTCGCCGACGACGAGACGGTCCGCTGCGTCGTGCTCACCGGCACCGGCCGCGCGTTCTGCGTCGGGCAGGACCTCAAGGAGCACGTGGGCCTGCTGGCCGACGGCTCCGACGCGCTCTTCACGACCGTGCCCGAGCACTACAACCCGATCGTCACCCTGTTGTCGACGATGGACAAGCCGGTCGTGGCGGCGGTCAACGGCGTCGCGGCCGGGGCCGGTGCGGCCTTCGCGTTCGCCGCCGACCTGCGCATCCTGTCCGACGCGGCCGGTTTCAACCTGGCGTTCACCGGGATCGCGCTGTCCAGCGACTCCGGCTCGTCCTTCTGGTTGCCGCGCCTGGTCGGGGTGGCCAAGGCCAAGGAGCTGCTGCTGATGCCGCGCACGGTCCGCGCCGACGAGGCGCTGCAGCTGGGCCTGGCCACTCAGGTGGTGCCGGCCGACGACTTCGCCGCGACGGTGCAAGAGTTGGCCGCCCGCCTGGCCGCCGGCCCCACCAAGGCGTATGGCGCCATACGACGGGCCGTGGAGTTCTCCGCGACGCACACACTGGCCGATTCGCTGGCACACGAGGCCGAGCTGATGTCGCTGACCGGTTCGACCGCGGACCACAAGGCCGCCGTCGACGCGTTCCTCGCCAAGGAGAAGCCGGCCTTCGAGGGCCGCTGACCGGGTCGCCGCTGTTCGATCGGACCGCACACAATTAGCAACAGTCGCCGGTTCCTCACCGGAAACCGGCCGACACCCGTGCACAACCGGCAACGGTCGCCGATTCCTCACCGGAAACCGGCCGACACCCGTGCACAACCGGCAACGGTCGCCGGTTCCTCACCGGAAACCGGCCCAGCCTGCACACAACCGGCAACAGTCGCCGGTTCCTCACCGGAAACCGGCCCAGCCTGCACACAACCAGCAACAGTCGCCGGTTCCTCACCGGAAACCGGCCCAGCCTGCACACAACCAGCAACGGTCGCCGGTTCCTCACCGGAAACCGGCCCAGCCTGCACACAACCAGCAACAGTCGCCGGTTCGATCACAACCCGGCATCCTTGTGACGGCGCTCACGTCGGCCCACGGCATACATGACACAATCCGGGCATGGCGGCGTTGATCTGGTTCGCGGGCGGGGTGTTGCTGGCCGCCGCCGAGGCGCTCAGCGGCGACTTCGTGCTGCTGATGATCGGCGGCGGAGCGATCGCCGCGGCAGTCGCCTCCTTCCTCGGCGCACCCTTGTGGCTGGCGACCATCGTCTTCGCGGTCGTCTCGATCGGGCTGGTCTTCGGCCTGCGGCCGGTGCTCAAGCGCCACTTGCTGAGCTCACCGACGGTCCCGACCGGGATCGACGCCCTGCGCGGTCAGGAGGCGACGGTGCTCAAGGCCTTCGGCAACGACGGCGGTCAGGTGCGCATCGGCGGCGACGTCTGGACCGCGCGGCCGGCCGACGACAACGACACGTTCCGCACCGGCGAGAGCGTGGTCGTCCAAGACATCGACGGCGCAACGGCCGTGGTGAGAAGGGGAGATGACTGATGGCAGTCCTGATAGTTGTCGCGGTGATCGTGATCCTGGTGATCGCGGTCGTCGCGAAGTCCGTGGCATTGATCCCGCAGGCGGAGGCTGCGGTGATCGAGCGACTCGGCCGTTACACCAAGACCGTGTCCGGTCAGCTGACGCTGCTGATGCCGTTCATCGACCGGGTGCGCGCGCGGGTCGACCTGCGTGAGCGGGTGGTTTCCTTCCCGCCGCAGCCGGTCATCACCGAGGACAACCTGACGGTCAACATCGACACCGTCGTCTACTTCCAGGTGACCGACCCGCGGTCTGCGGTCTACGAGATCAACGACTACATCGTCGGCGTCGAGCAGCTGACGACCACCACTCTGCGCAACGTCGTCGGCGGTATGACGCTCGAGGAGACGCTGACGTCGCGCGAGACCATCAACGCCCAGCTGCGCGGTGTGCTGGACGAGGCGACCGGCCGCTGGGGGCTGCGGGTCGCCCGGGTGGAGCTGAAGTCGATCTTCCCGCCGCCGTCGATCCAGGAGTCGATGGAGAAGCAGATGAAGGCCGACCGCGAGAAGCGCGCGACCATCCTGGCGGCCGAGGGCCACCGGGAGGCGGCGATCAAGTCGGCCGAGGGTGACAAGCAGGGCCAGATCCTGGCGGCCGAGGGTGCCAAACAGGCCGCGATCCTCGCCGCCGAGGCCGACCGCAAGTCGCAGGTGTTGCGTGCCGAGGGTGAACGCGCCGCCCGCTACCTGCACGCGCAGGGTGAGGCCAAAGCCATCGAGAAGACCTTCAACGCGATCCGGTCCAGCAACCCGACCCCCGAGCTGCTCGCCTACGAATATCTGCGGATGATCCCCGAGATGGCCAAGGGCGAGGCCAGCAAGGTCTGGGTGGTGCCCAGCGACTTCGGTTCGGCGTTGCAGGGTTTCGCCAAGTCGTTCGGCGCGCAGGGCGACGACGGCACCTTCCGATACGAGATGCCGCCGGCCGAGGAACGCGCACCCGTCGAGGACGAGGACGTCGCCGACTGGTTCACGCTCGAGCGTGACCCGGCAGTCGCGGAGGCGGTCGCCGCCGCCGAGGCCGTCGCCCGGCAGACCACCGACCTGGACGACGTGCGGCCGCCGCGGCCCGGCCGGTCCAACCACCCGTCCGCCCCCGCGACGCCGCCGGCACCGTCCACGTCGGCGGACCCGGCGGAGGACGACGCGCAGTCGGCGGAGCAGACACAGGCCCACGCACAGCTGCCGGGTCAGGGCGAGCACCAGCAGATCTCCGGGCCGCCGCCCGGTTACCCGCCGCAGGGTGTGCAGTTGCCGGCACACCAGCCGCAGCCTCCGCAGCAGGGGCAGCAGCCGGGTCCGAACGGTCCGCAGCAGTAGCGCCGGGCGGTATGGCGAGAGGGCGTGGATCCACCGGATCCGCGCCCTCTTCCCGTTGCCCGCGCGTCGCGCCGGGCGTCATACGGCCCACCGGCGTCAGATGGGGTCGCCGCTGACGTGCCGCAGCACCAGCAGCGTCCAGCACCACCACACCTGCCAGCCCAGCCCGAGGCCGACCCAGATGACGGTGCGCCAGCCGACCAGCAGCCGTTGCGCCCTGTCCTTCCATCCGGCGCCGACGAAGACGATCAGGATCGGGAACATGAACAGCAGGTAGCGGTAGGTGCTGGTCCACGCGTCCAGCACTGCGAGCAGGTAGAACGCATAGGCGAACAGCCAGGTGCGCATGATCGGTCCCATGGCGTCCGCCCAGGGGCCGATCGTGATCAGCACGAAGCCCAGCACCAGCACCGCGAGCAACAGCACGGCGGCGAAACCGTTGCCGAGGATCTGGTCGAAGTTGGCCACCCACGGCTGGAAGTAGACGATCGTGTGGTCGCTCCGCCAGGCCGCCATGGTGTCGGTGTATGCCGACGGGACGCCGGTGCGCCACCAGGCGATCGCCGGCCAGATCGCACCGGCGATGCCGCAGCCCACCAGCGTGGAGGCCATCGCGGCCCACTCCCGCCGGGCGATCGGGCGTTCCTCGCGATCGCGCCAGCGCAACCACAGCGCCACCAGCGCCACCACCGCGAGCGGCACCGCGACCGGCCGGGCCAGCCCGGTCGCCAGCGCGGCGGCGCCGGCCCACCACCACTTCTGGCGTTGCAGCGCGAGCAGGGCACCGATGAGCAACACCAGCGCGAGCGACTCGGTGTAGGTCATCTGCAGCACCGGCGACGGCGGTGAGGCGGCGAAGACGCACACCACGCAGAACGCCGCCACCGGCCCGACCTTGTCGCGGACCAGCACCGCCATCATGCCGACGGCGACCGCGCCCAGCACCAGCGACAGCAGCGATCCGACGACGGCGAACGACCCACCGGTGAGCGTCATGAGCGCTCGCACCAGCTCCGGGTACATCGGGTAGAAGGCCCACTGGTTCTGCTGCACGACGCCACCGTCCGTCGGCAGCTGCGCGGGATAGCCCTGCTCGACGATCGTCTGGTACCACCGACCGTCCCAGACGTGGGTCATCAGCCAGTAGTCCTGCTGACCGTGGGAGAAGAAGATGAAACCCGGGTCCTGCTGGGCGGCCACCAGTTGCATGACGACCGCCGAGAACACCCGCAGCAGCAGGTATGCCGCCACGACGCACACCAGCAGCCGGCGGTGCAGCAGGTCGACGGCGCGCCCGCGCCATACCTGCAGCCGGGACGGGACGCCGACGTCGGCGCGGTCCCGGGCGCGTGCCGTGGTCGTCGTCACGGGGCCGTCCCGCGGAAGCAACCGGCCACGTGGTCGTCGACCAGACCGCACGCCTGCATGGCGGCATACATGGTGGTCGGGCCGACGTGCGCGAAACCGGCCTTCTTCAAGGCCTTTGCCAGTGCTACGGATTCGGGTGTCTGCGCCGGGGTCTCGCTGAGATCTGCGGGCCGGCGGTGCGTGGCCGGCACATGCGACCAGATCAGCGCGTCGAGACCACCGGCGTCCCGCAGCCGCAGCACCGCATGCGCGTTGGTGACAGCGGCATCGATCTTGCGGCGGTTGCGCACGATGCCGGTGTCCTGCATCAGGCGCGCGACATCGGCGGGGCCGTATGCCGCCACGACCTCCGCGTCGAAGTCGGCGAAGGCGGCCCGGAACGCCGGGCGTTTGCGCAGGATGGTGATCCAGGCCAACCCGGACTGGAACGCCTCGAGGGTGATGCGCTCGTAGAGGGCTCGCTCGCCGCGCACCGGCACACCCCACTCGGCGTCGTGGTAGGCGCGGTAGTCGTCGCTGCCGTCGGCCCACCCGCAGCGCGTCATACCGTCCGGGCCGATGACCAGGGAGGGGCGCTCAGCCATCTTCGGCCTCCCGCACCATGCCCCGCACCACGTGCCGATAAAGGGGTATGGCGGTCAGTCGCGCCACGGGCGCGACCAGCCGGCGCAGCCGCTCCGGCGCCGGGCCGACGTCCGTGGTCCAGCGCAGCCGCGAGCCGGTCTCGGTGGGTTCGACCGCCAGGATGGTGCGGCCGCCCAGCAACCGGCCGACCTTGCGCAACTCGCAGCGGCCGCTCTCCCCCGGCGGATCCCAGCGGGTCACGACCATCGGGTCGTGAAGCTGTAACGGCCCGACGCGGGTCGTCGCGTCCAGGCGCAAGCCGACGCCGTTCGTCCCGGTGTGCTCGCCGGGTGCGACCCGCACCGTCGTCAACGGGAAGAACCGGCCGTGACCGGGCCAGTCGGTCACCACCTGCCAGAGTCGGCTCACCGGCGCGGAGCAGTCCCGCGTCACCACGACATCAGCCATCCGCGTTGCTCAGTCGCGCACCGGCCGGGCGGTGCCGCGCAGCATCGCGATCTCGTCGTCGCGGGCCTGCAGCTCCGCACGCAGCCGGTCGAGCACCTCGTCGACCTGGCCCATGCGGTAGCCGCGCAGCGTCTGGTCGAAGCGCACCTGATCGATGTCCTCGGCGGTGACCACGCCGCGTGGCAGCGACTCGAACGGCGAGGTGCCGGTGGGATCCTCCAGCTGCGCCCCGAAGTGCCCGAGGACCGCGAAGACGACCAGGCCGATGACGACGACCAGGAGCGCGATGAGGAAGACGATCACTGGCCCAGAGTAACTGTCAGAGCCGACACCGGACCGGCACAACCAGCGACCGCTGCCGGTTCTGCACGCTCCCGGCCGGCTCGCCGCCCGGACCCGACCGTCATTCCGGCCGGGTCGCGCCGTTGGTGTCGCCGTCGGTGGTGATGATGCGCACCGCCTCGGCGGGGTCGTCGACCACCTGCAACCGGTCGATGTCCTTCTCCCCGACCATGCCCTCGGCATACAACGTGTCCCGGATGAAGTCGATCATCGGTGTCCAGAACCTCGTGCCGAGGAGCACGATCGGGAAGCTGGTCACCTTCTGCGTCTGCGCCAGGGTGACCGCTTCGAAGAGTTCGTCCAGGGTGCCGAACCCGCCGGGGAGCACGACATACCCCTGCGCGTACTTCACGAACATCGTCTTGCGCGCGAAGAAGTAGCGGAAGTTGACGCCGAGGTCGACATACGGGTTGAGGCCGGACTCGAAGGGCAGCTCGATGCCCAGGCCGACGCTGGTGCCGCCGGCCTCGAAGGCTCCCTTGTTGGCGGCCTCCATCGCGCCCGGCCCGCCGCCGGTGATGACCGCGTAACCCGCCTCGGCGAGGAGGCGGCCCAGCTCCACACCCTTGGCGTAGTAGTCACTGTCCGGTTTGATCCGCGCCGATCCGAACACGCTGACCGCCGGGCCGACCTCGGCGAGGGTGCCGAACCCTTCGACGAACTCCGCCTGGATGCGCATCACGCGCCAGGGGTCGGTGTGCACCCAGTTGGTGTCCTGCGACTGGTCGAGCAGCCGCTGGTCGGTCGTGGTCGCGGGGACGTGGCGGCCGCGCAACGTGGTCGCGCCCTTCCGGTATGCCTCGGTTTCCTTGGTCACGGCCCCAATCTCTCACGCGGATCGCGCGAGACGACGACCAGTTCGGCGGGCAAGAGTCGCCACCCGGGCTGCGAGGAGTCGAGCAATTCAACCCAACCAGCGGCACAAGGCGTCATACGCGTCGGTGATCTGCTGCTCCGGGCACCGCTCGTCGTCGGTGTGCGCGAGGTTGGGGTCGCCGGGTCCGAAGTTGACCGCCGGGACACCCAGTGCGGAGAAGCGCGCGACGTCGGTCCAGCCCTCCTTGGCGGTGACCGGCAGGCCGCGGGTGGTGACGAACGAC
Organism: Flexivirga sp.; assembly: GCF_051955415.1. Lineage (NCBI taxonomy): Bacteria > Bacillati > Actinomycetota > Actinomycetes > Micrococcales > Dermacoccaceae > Flexivirga > Flexivirga sp. The sequence goes on along the minus strand of NZ_JBQCGS010000107.1, from coordinate 26,945 downwards.
CGGGCCGCGGGCGTGTCGAGACCGGGCCGCGCACCGGCAGCACAATCCCCGACCTCGACGTCATACCCGGCGAAAACGGTGCGCACGTGCGCCACGGCCTCCTCGGCCGACTTGTCGGGCGCGAAACGGTAGTTGACGGTCACCGTGCACCGGTCGGGTATGACGTTGCCGGCGATGCCGCCGCTGATGCCGACCGCGTTGAGCGCCTCGTGGTAGTCCAGGCCGTCGACGGTCACGGTCGCCGGTTCGTATGCCGCCAGCCGCGCCAGCACCTCGCCGGCGTCGTGGATCGCGTTGTGGCCGTTCCACGGCCGCGCGGAGTGGGCGCTGATCCCCTTGGTGGTGACGTCGACCCGCAGCGTGCCCTTGCAACCGCCCTCGATGCCGCCGTCGGTCGGCTCCAGCAGCACCGCGAAGTCGGCAGCGAGCCAGTCGGGGTGCTGGGCGGCGACGCGGCGCAACCCGTTGAACTCCTCCTCGATCTCCTCGCAGTCGTAGAAGACGAAGGTCACGTCGCGGGTGGGCTCGGTCACCGCCCGGGCGATGGCCAGCTGGACGGCGACGCCCCCCTTCATGTCCGTGGTGCCGCGGCCCACCAGCAGGCCGTCGACCCGGCGGCTCGGCAGGTTCGGCGGGTCGGTGAGCGGCACGGTGTCCAGGTGCCCGGCCAGCACGACGCGTTCGGCCCGGCCGAGGCCGGTCCGGGCGACGATGGTGTTGCCGTCCCGGTCCACCCGCAGGTGCGGCAGCGCGCGCAGTGCCTGCTCGACGGCGTCGGCGATCTGCTGCTCGTCACGGCTCACCGACGGGATGTCGACCAGGTCGGCTGTGAGATCGACGACGTCGCGGGTCAGGTCCAATTGCGCCATACCGGCAATCCTGGCGTATGGCGCGCGCCCGATGCGACGCACGTCCACCACCAGGTCACAGGTTCATCACATCCCGTCGCCTACCCTTGCCCCATGACCGACTCCCCGCGCGCCGCCTGGGGCTACGGCCTCGCCACCGAGACGTATTCGGGGGACCTGCTGGACACCTGGTTCCCGTACCCGCAGCTGGGCGAGGCCCCCGCCGCCGACCCGTACGCCGAGCCGGCCGACCTGGCGGCCCTGGTGCGTGACCACCCGCGCCGGCAGGTGCGCACCCGGTTGGTGCGGGTGGCGATCGACCTGGACGCCGCGCCCGTCGACGTCCCGGACGCCTATCTGCGGTTGCACCTGCTCAGCCATCGACTGGTGCTGCCCAACACGGTCGACCTGGACGGCCTGTTCGGGGTGCTCACCAATGTCGTGTGGACCAACTACGGCCCGTGTGCGGTGGACGACTTCGAGCAGACCCGGCTGCGGCTGCGCCTGGACGGCCCGGTGCAGGTCTTCGGCATCGACAAGTTCCCGCGGATGACCGACTACGTCGTGCCGTCCGGGGTGCGCATCGCCGACGCCGATCGCGTGCGCCTGGGCGCCCATCTGGCCGAGGGCACCACCGTGATGCACGAGGGCTTCTGCAACTACAACGCCGGCACGCTGGGCACCTCGATGGTCGAGGGCCGCATCGTCCAGGGCGTCGTCGTCGGCGACGGCTCGGACATCGGTGGCGGGGCGTCGATCATGGGCACGCTGTCCGGGGGCGGCACCGACCGCGTGTCGATCGGCAAGCGCTGCCTGGTCGGCGCCGAGGCCGGCATCGGCATCTCGCTCGGCGACGACTGCGTGGTCGAGGCCGGCCTCTACGTCACCGCCGGCACCAAGGTGACCCTGCCCGACGGCGCGGTCGTCAAGGCCCGTGCACTCTCCGGCCGCGACGGACTGCTCTTCCTGCGCAACTCCACCACCGGCGTGGTCGAATGCCGTCCGCGCCAGGGCCACGGCATCGCCCTCAACGACGCGCTGCACGCCAACTGAGCCCCGCCCCCGAGAGAAGCTGCGATCCCCACACCGATGCCCTTCCGCCGCAATCGCGACAACAATCCCGGTGACCGCGAGGTCCATCGGCTGTATGACGCAGGCACCGACCACGACGCGCAACCGGCGCGTTACGTTCAGCACGGGGAGCGTTACGCGCACGACCCGGAGGAGTACGAAGACGGCCCGGTCGACGGCTTCGACCGCGACCCGGAGGACACCCCGTGGTCGGCGTTCGGCCATGACGGGTTGGACGACGACTTCTTCGAGGAGGAGCACCGGCCGCGTGGGCCGATCCGCCGCACCCTCGGCTGCTTGATCCCGGTCGCCCTGGTCGCCGGCATCGCCGGCGGCGGGTACCTGGCCTACCAGCACCTGATGGACAACTGGGGTTCACCGTCGTGCAAGTTCGTGGCCAAAGGCTATGAATACCAGTGGGATCCGGACCAGGCACAGTCGGCGTCGACGATCGTCGACGTCGGCGTCTTCAAGAAGGGCGTGCCGACGCGGGCCGCGACGGTGGCGGCCACGACCGCCATACAGGAGTCCAAGCTGCGCAACCTGGCCTACGGCGACCTGGACTCGCTCGGGCTCTTCCAGCAGCGCAAGAGCCAGGGCTGGGGCACCGCCGAGCAGATCCAGGACCCGGTCTTCTCCAGCGGCTCGTTCTACAACGCGCTGCTGAAGGTGCCCGGCTGGGAGACCATGCCGATCGGCCAAGCGGCCCAGGAGGTGCAGAAGAGCGGCTTTCCGGACGCGTATGCCCAACACGAGTCGCAGGGCGAGGTCATCACCGCGGTCATGACCGGCGGCGCGCACGAGGGCATCGGCTGCCGGCTCGACCCGACGACCAAGAACGGCTCCCCCGCCCAGGTCGTCCAGCAATTGAGCAACGAGAGCGGGCTGACCGCGACCGCCGGGCACAGCGCTGTGGACTACCGCGCCAGGTCGGCCGACGGCGCCTACGCGGTCGCGGCATGGGCGATCGCGCACGCCGACGCCGACAACATCACGGCAGTGACCGTCGGCGACCGGGCGTGGGTGCGGCACCGCGGCCGTGACGGCTGGACCTGGCACGCCGCGCCGCAACCGACGAGCGGGCCGACCCAGGTGCGCATCGACGTGGAGACCAGCAAATAGACGGGCGCGAGACACCCTTACCTACCGAAACGTAGGTAGCGTTGAGTGACCCAGTTCACTCCGATGGAGGTCCTCATGCGTCTCACCCGGTCGACGTCCCTGTCCCTCGCCTGCGCCGGCACCGCAGCGGTCCTGTTCGCCACCGCCGCCGCACCCGCGGCACGAGCGGACACGCGTCTGCCCGTCGGCGGCCTGCCGCAGGCGGCAGCGGGTTATGCCTTCCACCCCGGCTCGGTCGCCGGCGCCAACGACTGGAATTGCCGGCCGAGCGCTGCGCATCCGGATCCGGTCGTCCTGCTGCCGGGCACCTTCGCCAATATCGGGGCCAACTTCGTCGCCCTGTCGCCGATGCTCAAGAACGCCGGCTACTGCGTCTTCGCCACCAACTTCGGCATGACCTGGCTGTCGGCCGGCCGTGTCGGCGGACTGGACACCGAGACCGACTCGGGCAATCAGGTCGCGGCGTTCATCGACCGGGTGCTGGCGGCCACCGGCGCCGACAAGGTCGACATCGTGGGACACAGCCAGGGCGGCTCGATGGGGATCAACTACGTCAAGCTGCACGACGGCGGCAACAAGGTCGGGACGTATGTCGGCTGGGGGCAGAGCTCGAACGGGACCACGCTGTCCGGCATCACGACCGCCGCTACGGCGCTCGGTGTGCTGGGCATCGCCAACGTGGGCCTCGCAGCGTGGGGGGCGCCGGGGCTGCGCGACCAGCAGGTCGGTTCGGGATACAACCAACGCACGGGCGCCATACCGCTGCCGAACGGGCCGAAGTACGTCACGATCCAGACGAAGTATGACGCAGTCGTCACGCCCTACACGACCCAGTCGTTGCCCGGTGCGGAGAACCTCGTGGTGCAGGATCTGTGTCCGACCGACACGGTCGGTCACGTCGGGTTCTTCCTGGACGGCCCGACGCTGCAGCTGACGATGAACGCGCTCGGCGGCGGCCCGGCCGACTTCGAGCCGTCCTGCACGGATTTCGGCCCGGCGCTGTAACTCCGGCTTCGACTCCTCGCAATACAAGGGCCGGGCTACACGAACGAGTTCGTGCAGCCCGGCCTGTGCCGTGCGAGGAGTCGAGCAGAAAGTTCAGCCCTTGGCCGGGTAGTCGCGAGCGCCCTCGCCGACGTAGATCTGCCGCGGACGGCCGATCTTGGTGGCCGGGTCCTCCATCATCTCGCGCCACTGGGCGATCCAGCCCGGCAGGCGGCCGATGGCGAAGAGCACGGTGAACATCTCGGTCGGGAAGCCCATGGCCTTGTAGATGAGGCCGGTGTAGAAGTCGACGTTCGGGTAGAGCTTGCGCGAGACGAAGTAGTCGTCCTGGAGCGCGATGTCCTCCAGCCGCATCGCCATCTCCAGCTGCGGGTCGTCGACACCCATCTTCGTGAGGATCTCGTCGGCGGACTTCTTGACGATGGCCGCGCGCGGGTCGTAGTTCTTGTAGACGCGGTGCCCGAAGCCCATGAGCTTCACACCGGTCTCCTTGTTCTTGACCTTCTCGACGAACTTGTCGACGTCGCCGCCGAATTCGCTCTCGATGCTGTCCAGCATCTCCAGCACGGCCGCGTTGGCGCCGCCGTGCAGCGGGCCGGACAGGGCGTGGATGCCGGCCGAGATCGAACCGAAGAGGTTGGCGTGGCCGGAGCCGACGAGGCGCACCGTCGAGGTCGAGCAGTTCTGCTCGTGGTCGGCGTGCAGGATGAACAGCTGGTCCAAAGCCTTGGCGACGACCGGGTCGACGTCGTAGTCCTCGGACGGGAAGCCGAAGGTCATCCGCAGGAAGTTCTCGACCAGGCTCAGCTTGTTGTCCGGGTAGAGCGTCGGCTGGCCCTGGCTCTTCTTGTGGGCGTATGCCGCGATCGTCGGCAGCTTGGCCATCAGCCGGACGGTCGACAGCTCGATCTGGTCGCGGTCGGTGATGGACAGCGAGTCCTGGTAGAAGGTGCCCAGTGCGGAGACCGCGGCAGACAGCACCGACATGGGGTGGGCGTCGCGCGGGAACGCGGCGAGCAGGTCCTTGAGGTCCTCGTGCAGCATCGTGTGACGCCGAATGCGCTCGGTGAACTCCTCCAGCTGGGCCGTGGTCGGCAGCTCACCGTAGATCAGCAGGTAGGAGACCTCGAGGAAGGTCGACTTCTCCGCGAGCTGCTCGATCGGGTAGCCGCGGTAGCGCAGGATGCCGGCGCCGCCGTCGATGTAGGTGATCGCCGACTTGCAGGAGGCGGTGTTGACGAAGCCGACGTCGAGAGTGACGTTGCCGGTCTCGCCGAGCAGCTTCGAGATGTCGTAACCGTCGTTACCCTCGGTCGCGGGAACGATCCCGAACTCGAGCGTCTTGTCCCCTGCCTGGAATGTGGCAGGTGCCTGGTCAGTCATATTCGCTTTCCGTCCTTATACGTCAACCGGCGACATTGCCGGGGAAGTCAGCGAAATCGACGGTACCTCAGGGTCTTGACAGGACAGCGTGCGACCCCATGTCAAGAAACCAATCTCTTCGCCGCAGCGGAAATTCGCTCGTCGGTCGCGGTGAGCGCGATGCGCACGTGCTGCGCGCCCGCGGCACCATAGAAATCGCCGGGTGCCGCGAGGATTCCCAGCGCGGCCAGTTCGTCGACGCTCTGCCGGCACGGTTTGCCCTGGGTGGCCCACAGGTAGAGCCCCGCCTCGGAGTGGTCGATGCGCCAATCCGCCTGCAGCAGAGCGGCTTTCAGCTCCTCGCGGCGCGCGGCGTAGATCTGCTTCTGCGCGGCGACGTGCGCGTCGTCCTGCACGGCCGCCAGGACGACGCGTTGCACCGGCCACGGCACGATCATCCCGGCGTGCTTGCGGACCTGCACGAGTCGCTGCACCAGCTCGGTGTCACCGGCCACGAAACCGGCGCGGTAGCCGGCCAGGTTGCTCTGCTTGGACAGCGAGTAGACCGACAGCAGCCCTTCATGACTTCCGTCACAGATCCGGTCGTCCAGGATGCTCGGAGTGGTCGGACCATCCGCGTCCGCACGCCAGTCGAGCTCGGCGTAGCACTCGTCGCTGGCCACGATCACCCCGCGTTGGCGCGCCCACGCGACGACCTTCTTGAGGTGGTCGACCGGCAGCACCTGGCCGTGCGGGTTGGCCGGAGTGTTGATCCACAGCAGTTGCGGGGCCATCGGGCCGAACTGCAGCAGACTGGCAGCTGCCCGCGGCGTGGCGCCGGCGAGGCGGGCGCCCACGTCATACGTCGGATAACCCAGCTCGGGGATGCCGACCGAGCTGCCGGCGCCGAGGCCCAGCAGCGTGGGCAGCCACGCCACCAACTCCTTGGTGCCGATGACCGGCATGACCGAGTCGGGGTCGACCGCGGAGGCGTTACGGCGGCGGGCGAACCAGACGGCGACCGCCTTCCGCAGGTCGGGTGTCCCCCACACCTGCGGATATCCCGGCGCGTCGGCGGCCGCGGTCAGCGCCTCCTGCAGCACCGCGGGTGTCGGGTCGACGGGCGTGCCGACCGAGAGGTCGACGATGCCGTCGGGGTGGGCCGCCGCGGTGGCCTTGGCGCCGGCCAGGGAGTCCCAGGGGAAGTCGGGCAGGTCAGCGACGGGCATGGCACACGGGACCCGCGAGGGTCACTCCGCCGCTTCCGCGGCGTTCTGCGGCGGGAGCGCGGCGATGATCGGGTGGTCCTTGTCGATCATGCCCATCTTGGCGGCGCCGCCCGGGCTGCCGATGTCGTCGAAGAACTCGACGTTGGCCTTGTAGTAGTCGGCCCACTGCTCGGGGGTGTCGTCCTCGTAGTAGATCGCCTCGACCGGGCACACCGGCTCACACGCGCCGCAGTCCACGCACTCGTCGGGCTGGATGTAGAGGCTGCGCTTGCCTTCGTAGATGCAGTCGACCGGACATTCCTCGATGCACGCCTTGTCCTTCACATCGACGCACGGCTGTGCAATGACGTAGGTCATACGAAAGGTCCTCCTGCTACGAAGCATGCGTGGCCGCGCGACGACGGCCGACGGGTCGTTATTCGCCTCCTAGTATGCCGTCGTGCCTTCGGACCCGGTCAGTCAGTCTCACCTCAGCAACCTGCTGGTCGCCGGGACGCGCGTCGTGCTGCGCTTCCGGCTGGCCGGAAGCGGGCTCGAGCCGGGCGGTCCGACGCTGACCGACGCCGTGGGTGAGGTCGCGTCGGTCAGCGACGAGGCTGTCGTCGTGACCACCCGTCGCGGACCCGTCACGGTGCCGCGCGCGAGCATCGTGCTGGCCAAGCGCGTCCCGCCGGCGCCGGCCCGCAAGCACCAGCGGGCAGCCGTCGACGACGCGGAGTCGATCGGTATCGACACACTGCAGGTCCTGATGACGGCCGGTATGCCGCCGCTGGTCTCGACATACGTCGGTGACTGGCTGGTGCGATCTGCGGAGGGTTACACGGGACGGGCCAATTCTTCTCTGCCAGTGGGCGATCCGGGCATGCCGCTGGATCACGCGGTGGACCGGGTGGCGGCCTGGTACGACGATCACGATCAACCGGCGCTGATCCAACTTCCGCACCCGGAGAACGTCGCACCGTCGGCGATCCCGCTGGGTACCGTTCTGGCACAACGGGGTTGGCGCTTCTTCCTGCGCACGCTGGTCATGACCAGGACGACGACCGCCCGGCGAGCCGTCGCCCCCGGCGTGCGGGTCGAGACGTCCCCCAGCGCACCGACCGACGACTGGTGGGCCGCCGCGTCACCCCGTGCCCTGGACCATCGCGAGACGCTCGCCCGGATCCTGGGTCTCGTTCCCGAGTCGGCATACCTCACGGCATACGTCGGCGACCGGCCGGTCGGCCACGCTCGCCTGGCGTTCCACGGCGGCTGGAGCGGCATCTTCGACGTGCACACCGATCCCGGCGCACGCCGCACCGGCGTGGCTCGCGCGATCATGGCAACGGCCGCCGGCGTCGCGGCCGACCGGCGCATCCCGATGCAATATCTGCAGGTTGCCGCCGACAACGTCGCCGCGGTCGGCCTCTACGAGTCACTCGGCTGGCGGGTGCACCATGAGTACCACTACGCCACACCGGAAGACTGACGGCTTCTTGCACCAGTGACGCCCGTTGACGGCCGCCCCTCGTGCACACGACCGTCACAGTGGAGTCGGCCCGTGGATGATCTCTGCGCCGGTCGGACGGAGTTTGCCAGGGTATGCCGATGCCCGACCAACCGCTCGATCCGCGCGAGATCATGTCCAACGCGCATTTCGCCCGCCGCGGCATCAGACCCGCATCGTTCATCGGCACGCGCGACCGACCGGCTCGGCTCGTCCGTGTCCGCACCGGCGACTATCTGCCGGCCGAGCGCTGGGCCACGCTGGCCGCGGATGAGCGGCATCGCGCGCTGATTCACACCACGACCGCGCGGATGCGGTGTCCGCTGCCGATGCTGGGTCTGGTGTCGGCCGCCGCCATGGTGCGTATGCCGGTGCTCGGCGGTTACCCGGGCCGGATCGATGTGCTCGTCGATGCCGGGGCGGCAGGGTCCAGCACCATGGTGTGCCGCCATCGGGTGACCTACCTGCCCGAGCCGGTCATGGTCGCCGGACTGCAGGTCACTCCCCCGGCGCGGACGGTGATCGACCTGGCCCGCACCAGGTCGCTGGCCCGCGGACTGGTCGCCGGCGACTGGGCGCTCCGTGACAACGTGTGCACGATCACTCGGCCGGGGTGATCTCGGCTGGGCCGGGCTGATCGGAGAGTTCGACGGCCTGCGCAAGTACCGAGCGACCGGGGATGCCGGCGACGTGGCCAGCGAGAACATCGTCATCAGGGAGAAGCGCCGCGAGGATCGGGCCCGTCGGTCCGGGGTCGGGTTCGCGCGCTGGACGTGGCAGGACGCATTCCACGCGCAAGGTCTGATCCAGGTCCTGTCGGCGGCCGGGCTGGAGCGATCGCCATCCCCGCCCTGGGGCCGGGACATCGGTGCACCGTGACGCAGACGGTCAGTTGCAGGTGACGCGCACCGCGGGGATGTAGTGGGTGGTGAGGCTCTCGTCCTTGACGACCTTGCCGGACAGGTCCTTCACCAGCCGGGTGACGGTCACCTTGAAACCGTCCTGGGGCGGCTGTGGGATGCACTTGGCGCCGGTCAGGTGCTTGGTCGGCCCGGGCTGCTGGATGTCGAATTTGCCGCTCGTGGTGGTCGACACGGTGAACGTCTTGACGCCATACAGCCGTATGACGGAGGCGTGGCCCTCTATGCCGGCCTGGATCCGGATCGGGTGACCGGTGTCATTGGTCCACTTGTTGTCGATCGTGGGGTCGAGCATGGTGGCTTCCCGGCCCATCGGGTAACGCGGGATCCAGTAGGCGTGGGCGGTGTGCTCGACCAGTTTCACACCGGCGAAGAAGGTGGCGTTGTAGAGCGTGGTCGACACCTGCGAGATGCCGCCGCCCATGCCCGGCACGTCGATGCCGCCGACGAGGATCGGCGCGTTGACGTATCCGTGTGCTGCGTCGAACGGCCGCAGCACGTTCAGCAGCGAGAACGTCTCGCCCGGCTGCACCACGATGCCGTTGATCTTCGCCAGGCCGACCCGGATGTTCTCCGTGCGGGCGGCGTTCTCCGGCCCGGTCGGGAAGACCGACACGAACTCGGAGATCTGTTGGTCACCGACCTTGGTCTGCTTCAGCTGCGCCGCGGTGACCGTCGGCTTCAGCGCTGTGGTCGGCAGCGACATGGTGCGGTCGGGAGCGGTGAGCGCCGCGATGAGCAGCTTGCCGGCGCCCTTGGTGTCCGGCGCGGTCCCGTTCTTTCCGGGTATGACACTGCTCGTGTCGCCCTGGAGCCGGAGCTTGGCGTTGACGGCCGGGGTCGTCAGGTCGCTGGCGCGGTGATCCAGCAACGTGGCCAGCGCCTTCTCGTCGACCCGGGGCTGGAGCGACGTGCCGTCGAAGGTGCTGCTCAGCACGCCGGAGATGTCGTTGGCCTGAAGTGTCGCCTGCTTGCCGCCGGCCTTCACGGTGACCGGCCCGGACATCGCCGGATCCGCGAACTTCTTCACGAAGCGCTGCAGTTCGGCGTCGGTCAGGGCCGCAGGCTGCTCGGCGATCGCAGCGGTGTAGTGCTTGGTGCCGGGCCAGCCGGCGGCGATCTGCTTCGTCATCGCCTTGACGTCGACGCCCTTGCCCGGGGTCGACGCGGTCGTGACGACCTTGCCGTCGACGAACTTCACCGAACCGTTCTTCGGCGCGCCCTCGAGCTGCTCGGCCTGGGAGGAGATCGCCCGGTAGAGCTGCTGCTGGTCCACCCGCGGCGTCACGTCGCGGCTCGGGCCGTCACCGGTCAGCCGATGCCACACGGTCGAGGGGTTCAGCGAGAAACCGGTCAGCCCGTCGACGGTGCCCTGGGTGTCGATGGACAGGCCCGACGACGCGGGCTGCAGGGTGAGCGTCTTGCTGCCGGAGGAGATCGTGACCGGCGTCTTGAGCTGTCGCGCGGCCGCCGCCGCGATCCGCGCCTTCGCGTCGGCGGCCCTCATTCCGCCGACATACTGCCCGGCCACCCTGGTGCCACCCTGGATCTTGCCGGACTGCCAGGCCGCGAGCCCGACATACGCACCCGCGAGCACGACCACCGCAGTCGGGCCGCCGATCAACAGGCCCTTGCGCCACCGATCGTTGCGTCCACCACCGCGTGCGCGGCCCCCGCCCGATGCGTTCGTGCTCAACGTTGTACTCCAAATGCGCCCCGGTAATAGATCAGGGCATCCCCTGGCCTGTCTGTGATCGAGACCGAGCGTACGTCGCCGATCACCAGCGTGTGGTCACCTGCGGGAACCGTGTCGTAGGTGTGACATTCGAGGGTGCCGAGCGCGTTGTCGAGCAGTGCCATACCGGTCTGCGGGCCGCGGTGGAACTCCACCCGGTCGAGCTGGCCGTGCAGCGGACGGCCGCGGGTGGACAACCACGCGGCGGTCTTGCGTTCGGACTCCGGCAGCAGGCTGACCCCGAAGGCACCGGCCTCGATCACCGCATCATGGAAGCGCGCCTCCCGTTCCACGCTGATCACCATCAGCACCGGCTCCAGCGACACCGACATGATCGCGTTGGCGGTCATCGCGTGATCGATGTCGCCCAGCCGGGTGGTGACCACCGAGACGCCGGTGGCGAACCGGCCCATCACCTGGCGGTACGCGTCCGGATCGACGGACTCCGGCGGCCGACCAGCGGCCAACTCCTCGGTCATGCCATCAATCCCGTATGCCGCAAGCCGTCCGTCACGACGGGCATCACATCACCGGTGACCGGGTCCAGCCGCTGGAACGCCTCCCGCGCGGCCAGCCGGGTCGCGACGTCGTTGGACAGGGTGTAGTAGCCGTCGAAGACCGACACCTGGGTGCGGTGCCGGCGCAGCGCGGCGATCTGCCGGCCCAGGGCCGCGTCGTCAACGACGGTGTGCGTGACCTCGGTGTCCTGCACGACGCTGGGTAGGAAGGTCTCCTCCGGGGCGGGCACGATCACGCCGGGCCGGGTGGCGTGCTCGGCCAGCCAGGCGCGGTCCTCGATCGCCCAGCTGCGCGGCGTCACCACGGCATACAGCGCCGGTGGCTGCGGCAGGCCGGCCACCGCGGCACGCGTCGCCTCGTGGGTCCGGATGTGGTCGGGGTGGCCGTAGCCGCCGTGCGCGTCATAGGTGACGACGACGTGCGTCCGCACCGCCTGCAGGTATGCCGCGATGGCGCCGCTGGCCTCATCGGTCGGGGCACCGGTGAACGCCCGCGGATGGGCCGCCGACGGCATCCCGGCCATGCCGGAGTCGCGGAACCGGCCGTCCGCCAGCACGGTGACCGTGCTGGCGCCGAGTTAATTGATCGCCGCGTGTAGCGCGTCCCGGCGCAGGTCCCCCAGCGGATCGGGGCTGTCGGCGGCACGTGGCTGGTCGGCGGGCAGCTGCAGGTGCTGCAGTTCGGCCGGGATGACCTCCCCCTCCTCACCGAGGGTGCAGGTGAGCACGTGCACGTCATCGCCGCGCGCGGCGTGGTGCGCGATCGCGAGCCCGGTCCACAACGACTCGTCGTCGGGGTGGGCGTGGACGAAGACCAGTCTCATGCTCAGTGCTCTTTCGGAATACCCGTCACTCGAGGGGAGGAGAACGTCGGGATCAGCTCTTGGCGGCGCTCCGGGCGCGGGCCGCGGTGCGGGCGCGCTCACCGGCGTTGAGCACGACCTTGCGGATGCGCACCGTCTCCGGGGTCACCTCCACGCACTCGTCCTCCCGGCAGAACTCCAGGCTCTGCTCCAGCGACAGCTTGCGCGGCGGGAAGATCTTCTCGAAGTTGTCCGCGCTGGAGGCGCGCACGTTGGTGAGCTTCTTCTCCTTGGTGATGTTGACGTCCATGTCGTCGGCGCGGGAGTTCTCGCCGACGATCATGCCCTCGTACACCTCGGTCGACGGCTCAACGAAGAGCACGCCGCGCTCCTGCAGGTTGACCATGGCGTATGACGTCACCGCGCCCGAGCGGTCCGCGACGAGCGAGCCGGACAGACGTGTGGTGATGGTGCCGTGCCACGGCTCGTACCCGGAGAAGACGTGGTTGGCGATGCCCGTGCCGCGGGTCTCGGTCAGGAACTCGGTGCGGAATCCGATGAGGCCGCGGGAGGGTACGACGAATTCCATGCGCACCCAACCGGTTCCGTGGTTGGTCATCTGCTCCATGCGCGCCTTGCGGGCGGCCATGATCTGAGTGATCGTGCCGAGGTATTCCTCGGGGGTGTCGATCGTCAGGTGCTCGACCGGCTCGTGCAGCTTGCCGTCGACCTCCTTGGTGACGACCTGCGGCTTGCCGACGGTCAACTCGTAGCCCTCGCGGCGCATCTGCTCCACCAGGATGGCCAGCGCCAGTTCACCGCGGCCCTGCACCTCCCAGGCGTCCGGACGCTCGGTCGGCAGCACCCGCAGCGACACGTTGCCGATCAGCTCCCGGTCGAGGCGGTCCTTGACCATGCGGGCGGTGACCTTCGAACCGCGCACCCGGCCCACCATCGGCGAGGTGTTGGTGCCGATGGTCATCGAGATGGCAGGTTCGTCGACGGTGATCAGCGGCAGCGGCACGGGGTTCTCGGGGTCGGCAAGCGTCTCGCCGATGGTGATGTCCGGGATGCCGGCGACGGCGATGATGTCACCGGGACCGGCACTGTCGGCCGGCTCGCGGTCCAGGCCTCGGGTCATCAGCAGCTCGGTGATCTTCACCGTCTGCTGCGATCCGTCGTGGCGGCACCAGGCAACCTGCTGGCCCTTCTTGATCTCGCCGTTGTGCACGCGCAGCAGGGCGAGTCGGCCGAGGAAGTTGCTGGAGTCCAGGTTGGTGACGTGGGCCTGCAGCGGCGCTTGGTCGTCATACACCGGCGCCGGGATGGTCTCCAGGATCGTCTTGAACAGCGGCTCGAGGTCTGCGCCGTCGGGCAGCCCACCGTTGTCGGGACGGGTGGTGGAGGCGACGCCGGCCTTGGCCGAGGCATAGACCACCGGGAAGTCGAGCTGATCGGCGTCCGCGTCGGCGTCCTCGAGCAGGTCCATGAACAGCTCGTAGGTCTCCTCCTCGACCTCCGCGATGCGGGAGTCGGGCCGGTCGACCTTGTTGATGCACAGGATGACCGGCATCTTGGCGGCCAGCGCCTTGCGCAGCACGAAGCGGGTCTGCGGCAGCGGCCCCTCGCTGGCGTCCACCAGCAGCACCACGCCGTCGACCATCGACAGGCCGCGCTCGACCTCGCCGCCGAAGTCGGCGTGACCGGGGGTGTCGATGATGTTGATGGTGATCGACTGGCCGTCGGCGGACGGCCCGTCATACGAGATCGCGGTGTTCTTGGCCAGGATCGTGATGCCCTTCTCGCGCTCCAGGTCACCGGAGTCCATGACGCGCTCGCCGGTGGTCTCGACGGTCTGGCGTTCGCTGAAGGCACCCGTCTGCCAGAGCATCTTGTCGACCAACGTGGTCTTGCCGTGGTCGACGTGGGCAACGATGGCGACGTTGCGGACGTCGCTGCGGGACTTCATGGCCATGGAGTTGTCAGATCTGCTGCGCACGCGGCACCGGTGCGGCGGCAGTCTTCGTCCTTTCTACGCGGATGGGATCCCCATCAGTGTCTCAGGGTTTTGCCGTGCTACTGACCACGGGCCGTCCGGCTCCGTCGCCCCGGCTCACCGGATCGCTCATGTGATCCTCTACGTTGAAGTCAACTTGAAGTCAATCTCCGGTTCGCCGACCGCGGAATGAAGGAGCCGTCCATGGACACCCACGACCTGCTGCCGGTCGGCACCGTCGCCAGCCGCAGCGGCTTCGCCGCATCCGCTCTGCGCTACTACGAGGCGCAGGGGCTCATTCGTGCCGAGCGCAACTCCGGTGGCCAGCGGCGGTTCGAACGCAGCGTGTTGCGACGGCTGGCGTTCATCCGGGCGGCAGCCCACGTCGGGCTGACCCTGCAGGAGATCCGGGACGAGTTGAACCGGTTGCCCGACGGCCGCACTCCGACGAAGGCGGACTGGCAGCGCATCACCACCCACTGGCGAGGCCGACTGGACGAGCAGATCGCCGCGCTGGAGAAGCTGCGCGACGGGCTCGACTCGTGCATCGGCTGCGGGTGCCTGTCCTTGCGAGGATGTGCCATCTCCAATCCGCAGGACGCGGCAGCCGACGGCAACGAAACACCCGGCGCGGCCTTCCTGCCGCCGTTGCTGCGGCGGCCGCACCAGCCGTCCTGACGGTTCACATCTCGAGATGATGACGGTGTGCGCGAAACCCGGCGAGAGCAGCGGCGACTCGGTAACGTTCGCAAAACCCTCTTCTCCACCGGAAGGTCCCATCATCATGGCCGTCACCAAGACCACAGCCGCCGTCGCGCTGTTGGCCGCCTCCACGCTCGCGCTCAGCTCGTGCGCGAGTTCCAAGCGAGATGACTCCAAGAAGTCCGGCAACGGCGCCAGCAACAGCAACGCCACGCTCAACTTCGGAGCGGCGGGTGCACCCGCCACCCTCGACCCCTTCTACGCCAGCGACGGCGAGACGTTCCGCGTCAGCCGGCAGATCTTCGAGGGCCTGGTCGGCTTCAAGCCCGGCACGGCCGAGGTGGCACCGCGCCTGGCCACCAGCTGGAAGCCGTCGGCCGACGGCAAGACCTGGACGTTCAAGCTCAAGACCGGCGTGAAGTTCACCGACGGCACGCCGTTCAACGCCGACGCGGTCTGCAAGAACTTCACCCGGATGGACAGCCAGAACAAGGCCGGGCAGACAGCCTCGGAGTACTGGCTGACGAACATGGGCGGCTACAACGGCGCCAAGGACGAGCTCTACCAGGGCTGCACCGTCAAGGACGCCTCGACCGTCGTGATCAAGATCGCCCGGCCCACCTCGAAGTTCCCCGCACTGCTCGGCCTGCCGGCGTTCTCCATGCAGTCGCCCACGGCGATGAAGAAGTATGACGCCAACGGCATCAAGGCGCAGGGCCAGGGCTTCGTCTACCCGGCATACGCCAATGCGCACCCGACCGGCACCGGTCCGATGAAGTTCGAGTCCTACGACAAGACGAACAAGACCGTCACCCTGGTCCGCAACGACGACTACGCGGGTGACGACAAGGCCACCGTCAAGAAGATCGTCTTCTCGATCATCCCCGACGAGACCGCCCGCAAGCAGGCGTTGGCCTCCGGTCAGATCGACGGTTACGACCTGCCCAACCCGGTCGACTGGCCGTCGCTGAAGAAGGACGACAACCTCGAGATCCGCCCGGCGTTCAACATCCTCTACCTGGGCCTCAACGCCAAGGTCGACCCCGACCTGAAGGACATCCGGGTCCGTCAGGCGCTCTACTACGCGATCAACCGGGACCAGCTGGTCAAGTCGCAGCTGCCGGACGGCGCCTCGGTCGCGACGCAGTTCATGCCCGACACGGTCGCGGGCTACAACAAGTCGCTCAAGCCCTACAAGTACGACCCGGCCAAGGCGAAGGCACTGCTGAAGGCCGCCGGCAAGTCCAACCTCAGCATCACCTTCTGGTACCCCACCGAGGTCACCCGGCCCTACATGCCGGCACCGGACAAGATCTTCAACGCGATCTAGTCAGACTGGGCGGCGGTCGGCGTCAAGGTCACCCCGAAGCCGATGCCGTGGGCCGGCGGTTACGTCACCGGCACCCAGAACGGCAACGCCGCGGCATACCTGATGGGTTGGACGGGTGACTACAACACCCCGGACAACTTCCTGGGCAGCTTCTTCTCCGACCCGAAGGGTCAGATGAGCGTCGGCGTCTACCCGTGGGGCGACGCGTTCCACAAGGCGCTGGCCGACGACGACTCGATCGTCGACGAGTCGCAGCGTGCGGCCGCCTACGAGAAGCTCAACAAGCAGATCATGGAGGACTACCTCCCGGGTCTGCCGATCTCGAGCTCGCCGCCCGCGATCGTCTTCAGCAAGAAGGTCACCGGCGTCACTCCGAGCCCGTTGACCGACGAGCACCTGTGGACCGCCAAGGTCAGCAAGTAGCCCTCGTCCGCCCGGTGGCCGGTGCCGTGGTCAGTCCTCGGTGCCGGCCACCGGCGCACGTAATCTCTTCGTAGGAGCCATCCCCGTGCTCAGATTCATCGTGCGACGACTGCTGCAGGCCGTCCTGGTCATGTTCATCGTCTCCGTCCTGCTCTTCGCCTGGCTGCGGTCGCTGCCCGGCGGCCCGGTCGACTCGATCCTCGGCGAGCGCGCGACGCCCGCCACCCGTGCGGCGCTGCGCAAGACGCTCGGTCTCGACCAGCCGCTGCCGGTGCAGTACCTGCACTTCCTGGACAACGCGGTGCACGGCAACTTCGGCACCTCCATCCAGGTGCAGGCCGGCACCGATGCCATGCAGTTGTTCCTGCAGCGCCTGCCGGCCACGATCGAGTTGTCCTTTTTCGCGATCGTCCTGGCGCTGATCACCGCCATCCCCCTCGGCTACTTCGCCGCCAAGCGGCACGGTGGCCTGTTGGACACCAGCTCCGTCGTGTTGTCGCTGGTCGGCGTCGCGGTGCCGGTCTTCTTCCTGGCCTTCGTGCTGAAGTACGTCTTCGCCATCGAGCTCAACTGGCTGCCGGTCGCCGGCCGGCAGAGCCCGGACCTGGACGCGACCCGCGTCACCAACTTCTATGTGCTGGACGGGCTGCTGACCCGCGAGTTCGATGCCTCGTGGGATGCGATCAAGCACCTGATCCTGCCCGCGATCGCGCTCGCGTCCATCCCGTTCGCGGTGATCTTCCGGATCACCCGTGCCTCGGTGCTGGAGGTGATGAACGAGGACTACGTGCGCACCGCCGAGTCCAAGGGCCTGTCGGCGCGGATCATCCGCGGCCGGCACATCCTGCGCAACGCCCTGTTGCCGGTGGTCACCACCATCGGCCTGCAGGTCGGCGGACTGCTCACCGGTGCGGTGCTGACCGAGACCGTCTTCGGCTACCCCGGTGTCGGTGACGCGCTCGCGCAGGCGTTCAGCCAGCGCGACTACGCCGTGCTGCAAGTGCTGATCACGATGGCGGCGATCGGCTATGTGCTGGTCAACCTGCTCGTCGACATCGCGTATGCCGTCATCGATCCCCGCATCCGGACGAGGTGAGTGCGATGAACCCCATGCAACGCAAGAAGGACCGCATCGACGCGCTGGCCGCGACGGCCGGTGACACGGACATCCCGGACGCCGGGCACGTCAGCGAGTCCGGCGGACTCAGCCTGATCGGCAGTGCCTGGCTGCGGCTGCGGCGCAACCCCGTCTTCCTCGTCGGCGCCGCGGTCACGATCCTGTTCGTGCTGGTCGCGATCTTCGCGCCGTTGATCGCACCGCACAACGGCACGACCAAGTACCTGATCGGCCAGGTCACTCCGGCCACGCCGATCCCGCCCTCGCAGAACGGCTTCCCGCTGGGCGGCGACGACCAGGGCCGCGACTTCTTGTCCCGGCTGATCCTCGGCTCCCGCCAGACCCTCATCGTCGGGGTGCTGGCCACGCTGGCCGGCTTGTTCGGCGGCCTGGTGCTGGGCACCATCGCGGGGGCGTTCGGTGGCTGGGTCGACTCGGTCGTCATGCGCATCGTCGATGTCATGCTGTCGTTGCCCTCGCTGGTGCTGGCGCTCGCCGTCGCGACCCTCTTCGGCAAGCCGTCGCAGTGGACGCTGATCATTGCGATCTCGATCGTCCAGGTGCCGATCTTCGCGCGTCTGTTGCGCGGGTCGATGCTGACCCAACGGGCCAGCGATCACGTGCTCGCCGCCCGGGCGCTGGGGGTGAAGCGATCGTCGATCACCTTCCGGCACATGCTGCCCAACTCCCTCGGTCCGGTGCTCGTCCAGGCGACGCTGGTGCTGGCGACCGCCATCATCGAAGCTGCAGCACTGAGCTTCCTCGGCCTGGGCAACCCGGACGATTCCACCCCCGAGTGGGGCCAGATGCTCGGCAGGGCCCAGCAACTGTTCGACATCTCACCGCACGTGGCCTTCTGGCCGGCCGGCTGCATCGTCGTGGTGGCGTTCGGCTTCACGCTGATGGGTGAGTCGCTGCGTGAGGCACTCGATCCCCGGAACCGGAGGTGAGCGGCATGACCGCTCCAGCACCAGCAAAGACCGACACCTTGCTGTCGGTGCGCGACCTCGTCGTGGAGTTCGGCACCAAGGGGCAGCGGCCGTTCCGTGCCGTCGACGGCGTGTCCTTCGACGTGCGACCGGGTCAGACCGTCGGCCTGGTCGGCGAGTCCGGCTGCGGCAAGTCGGTGACGTCGCTGGCCATCATGGGCCTGCTGCCGCAGCGCGGCAACAAGGTGTCCGGGTCGGCGACCTACGACGGCACCGACCTGCTGACGCTGGACGACCGGGAGATGCGCGACCGGCGCGGCCGCGACATCGCGATGATCTTCCAGGACCCGTTGTCGTCGCTGAATCCGGTCGTCTCGATCGGCGTCCAAGTGGCGGAGGTGCTGCAACGGCACCGCGGGATGAAGAAGTCCGCGGCGATGGCCGAGTCGCGCGACCTGCTCGACAAGGTCGGCATCCCGGACCCGTCACGACGGCTGAAGGAATATCCGCACCAGTTGTCCGGCGGCATGCGGCAACGCGCCCTGATCGCCATGGCGCTGGCCTGCAAGCCACGCCTGCTCATCGCGGACGAGCCCACCACAGCCCTGGACGTCACGATCCAGGCGCAGATCCTCAACCTGCTCAAGGAGCTGGTCGTCGACTCCGGCACCGCCCTGATCATGATCACCCACGACCTCGGGGTCGTGGCCGGGCTGTGCGACGAGGTCAACGTCCTGTATGGCGGACGGATCGTCGAAACCGCTTCTCGTCACGAGATGTTCGCCCGGCCGCGGCACCCCTACACCAATGGCTTGCTGGGCTCCATCCCGCGGCTGGACGGTTCGCGCAGCGAGCAGCTGGCCGCCATACCCGGATCGGTTGCCGACAACATCCCGTGGACGTCGGGTTGTGCTTTCGCGCCGCGCTGTTCGCGGGCGATCGAGGTGTGCCGGGAGCAGACGCCCGCGCTCGACCAGGACTCCACGTCGGTCGAGGAGCACACGCTGCGGTGCCACAATCCGTGGCCGACGGGAGGAGAGGCATGAGCGAGCAGACCGTGACGCTGGACAAGGGTGCCGCCACGGACGGCGGCGACGTCCTGCTGGACGCGCAGGGCGTGGAGGTCCACTTCCCCATCAAGCGCGGTGTCATCTTCGACAAGACCGTCGGCTACGTCTACGCCGTGGACGGTATGTCGCTGCAGATCCGCAAGGGCGAGACCTATGGCCTGGTCGGTGAATCCGGTTGTGGAAAGTCGACTTTCGGCCGCGCACTGCTGCGCCTGGAGGAGCCGACGGGTGGCTCGGTGACCTTCGCCGGCACCGACCTGTCGACGCTGCAGGGCGAGGAGTTGCGCACCAAGCGGCGCGACATGCAGATGGTCTTCCAGGACCCCTTGTCGAGTCTGGACCCGCGCCAGACCGTCGAGTCCTTGCTGTTGGAGGGCATGCACGCCCACGGGCTGACCAAGGACAAGGCGGCCGCCGGCGCGAGACTGCGCGAGCTGTTGCAGGCGGTCGGGCTGCCCGCGGCCGCACTGCGCAAGTACCCGCACGAGTTCTCCGGTGGCCAGCGTCAGCGCATCGGCATCGCGCGGGCGCTGTCGGTCGACCCCCAGTTGATCGTCGCCGACGAACCGGTGAGTGCGCTGGACGTGTCGGTGCAGGCTCAGGTGATCAACCTGTTGGAGGACGTGCAGGAGCAGTTCGGGCTGACCTACCTGGTCATCGCGCACGATCTGGCGGTGGTCCGGCACATCAGCGACCGGGTCGGCGTCATGTATCTGGGATCCCTTGTGGAGGAAGCGGATTCGGACGGGCTCTACGCCACACCGCTGCATCCCTACACTCGCGCGCTGATGTCCGCGGTGCCGATCCCAGACCCGTTGGTCGAGGACCGCCGCGAGCAGATCATCCTGGCCGGCGACCTGCCCTCCCCCGCCAACCCGCCGAGCGGCTGCCGCTTCCACACCCGCTGCCCGTGGCGGCAGGAGGAGCGCTGCGACACCGAACGCCCGCAGCTGCGGGTGGTGCAGATCGACGGCGTGCCGGCCTCGCACCGGGTGGCCTGCCACTACGCGGAACAGATCCATTCCGGCGAGATCCAGCGCCACGAGGTGGACGCCTCGGCGACGGATCCCGCCGCGCTCGAGGACGCCCCGACGGTCAACACCCAGGAGAACGCCGGCGGTCAGCCGTTCTCCACCCAGTAATCCTGCGGTGACATCACGCGCGAGCCGCCGAACCGGTCCCCCGAGGGGCCTGTTCGGCGGCTCGCGTCCTGTGTGCCGACCTCAGCCCATTCGCACCGGCTCACGCTCGGTGTATGGCGCGGGCGGCACCTGCCGGCCGGCGATCCGGCGCGTGCCGCGTGACGGCCACCAGGCGCGGTGACCGAGCAACGACAGCGCCGCCGGTAGCACGACCAGCCGGACCACCGTGGCGTCCAGCGCGATCGCGATGCCGAGGCCGACGCCGATCTCCTTCATCTCGACCATCGACAACGTGGCGAAGAGTGCGAAGACCGAGATCATCACCACGGCCGCACTGGTGACCACACCGGCCGTCTCCTGCACGCCCTGGCGCACCGCGAGTTTCGGCGGCAGGCCCGCGTCGACCTTCTCCTTGACCCGGCTGAGCACGAAGACGTGGTAGTCCATCGACAGTCCCATCAACACCACGAAGAGGAAGATCGGGATCCACGAGATCACGCCGCCGGTGGAATGGAAGTGCAGGATGGATTCGGCCCAGCCGTGCTGGAAGACCAGTGTCAGCACACCGAAGGCGGCACCCACCGACAGCAGGTTGAGGGCGGTCGTCAGTAGTGCGACGACCAGACTGCGGAATGTCGCCGCCATCATCACCAGCGTCAACCCGAGCACCACGACGAGGACCTTCGGCAGCCCCTCCGACTGGTGCTGCATCTGGTCGTAGCTCTCCGCCACGCTGCCGCCGACCGCCCACTGCGTGCCGGACGGAACGGTCGCAGGCAGCACGTGGTCGCGCAGTGCGCGCACCGCGTCGCCCGCAGCGAACGACCCTTCGCCGGCCTTGCTGCCCACGGTCAGCACCACCGTGTGGCCGTCGGCGGAGACCTTGACCGGGTCCGCGACCGCCTTCCAGTGACCGGTCGAAATCGCCTTGGCCGCAATGGAGCTGGCCTCGCTGCGCAGCTGTGCCGTGTTGTCACCCTGTAGCACGATGGCGGCGGTCGGGCCGTCGCCGGGGAACGCATCGCCGATCTGCTGGAGAGCATGGACGGCGGGGATGTCTCGCGGCAGTGACTCCAGACTGCTGGTCTGCTGCTTCATGCCCAGCGCCGGCACCGCCAGGCCGAGCAGCAACACACCGCCGACGAGCAGCACGGCCAGCGGCCGGCGCAGCACCGGGCCGAGCACCCGCCCGCTGACCGCACCGGGCGTCATACGCGCCGACAGCCGCCAGAGCAACGGGATCCGGGGCCGGTCGACCTTGCCGCCGAACAGCGTCAACAACGCCGGCAGCACCGTGAGCGAACCGAACACGGCGAACGCGACCACCAGGATGGAGCCGGTGGCGATCGAGGCGAAGGTGACGTCGCCCACGACGTAGAGGCCGGCCATGCTGACCAGCACGGCGACACCCGAGACGACGATCGAGTGACCGGACGTCTCCGCCGCGATCTCCACCGCGTCCGCGGTGCGCAGACCGCGCTGGCGTTCCTGTCGTTCGCGCTTGAGATAGAACAGCGAGTAGTCGACGCCCACCGCCATCCCGATGAGCAGGATGACGCTGGTCACCGTCGGTTCCATCGGCAGCAACAACGACACCGGACCCATCAGGCCCATGGTCGCGAAAACGCTGGTGATCGCCAGGAACACCGGGATGCCCGCCGCGATCAGCGCGGCGAAGACGAGCAGCATCAAGCCGATGGTGATCGGCAGACTGGTCAGCTCGGCCGAGCCGAGGTCGTTGCCGACACGGGTGTTGATGGCGTCGTTCAGCGAGGTGTCACCTGTCTGGACGATGTCCAGACCGGGTGCCCGCGGTTGCGCGTCGCCGACGGCTCGGGTGATGCCGCTGATGTCCGGGTCCTTACCGTCCGCAACGGTTTTCATCGTGATCGGGACGATCATCAGCTTCCGGTCCGGTGACACCGCAGGTTGCCCGACGCGCAGCACGTGGCTGTCGCCGCGGATGTCCGCTGCGATCCGGTCGGCGGCAGTGCGCACCTGGGGACCGACGGCCGCCCCGGTGGTGCGGGACAGCACGACGAATTCGCTGTCCGGGGCGTCGAGGCCGGCGCGTTCGATCTGCGCTGCGGCGGCTCCCGACTGGCCGACGCGGTAGTCGCCGGCGGTGGTGGTGTGCATGGAGATCGCCGCGCCGCAGGCGACGGCCGCAACCACCAGGAGTATCCAGGTGCCGAGGGCGCGCCATGGGTGGCGCACGCTCCAGCGGGCGATTTTCAGTGTGGCCCCAGCCCTTTTCACGGTGGCGACCCCTCCCTGTTGTGACTTCCGGCCGGGTGAATCCCGACCGTGGTCAACACTTGTCGCACCAGAGGGAGAAGTCAGTGCCGGCAGCACCACACTTGAGGTGGGGCCAGCACCACCTCCACCGGTGGAGCTCGCCCGCCTGCGCGGCCGGTTCCGGCAGGGAAGGATGGGTCTCGTGAAACGCACTGCCGACCGTCCGCAGATCATGCTGGCCCACTTCGTCGCCATACTCCTGGCCGCCCCGGGGCTCGCCATGCTGGTGCTCACCCTGGTCGGCACGGTCACGGCTCCGCTGGGCGTCGGACTGCTGCTGCTGTATGTCGCTGTCCCCGCCTCTCGGCTGCTCGCGATCGGCCAGCGCGGCCTGGCGCGGGTCGTGCTGCGAGAGCCCGTGGTGCAGGAATATCGCGACACCCGCGGCCTCGGAGTCATCAGCCGCGTGCAGCGGTGGGCCGGTGACCCGGCCCGTTGGCGTGACCTGCTCTGGGAGATGGTGTCCAGCACGCTGGGCTTCACCTTGTCGGTGCTGACCATCGCGCTGTTCTGCTACCCGATCTGGTCCATCGTCTGGTTCGGCCTGTGGAAGGGACTGCCGGACGTCTTCGACACCCCGTACGGCGACTCGCTACGTGTGACGGAAACCTCTGCTGCGGTTGCGGTTTCGGCGTCCGGGTTCGTCATCGGTGCACTGCTCTGGTGGTTCACCGTCAAACCGATCGCGCGGTGGCGCTTCGGCCTGGACGCCTACCTGCTCGGGCTCTCCCGGCAGGCAGTGCTGGCCCGACGGGTCGAGCAGGTGACCTCGTCACGTGCGCAGGGCGCAGACGCGGCCGCCGCCGAACTGCGTCGGGTCGAGCGGGATCTGCACGACGGCGCCCAGGCCCGGCTGGTGGCGCTCGGGATGAATCTCGGTCTGGCTGCCGAACTCATTGAGAAGGACCCGGAGGCCGCCCGACGACTGTTGGTGGAGGCCCGCGACAACTCCGGTGACGCACTGCAGGACATCCGGTCGGTCGTGCGCGGCATACACCCGCCGGTGCTCGCCGATCGAGGGCTGGCCGATGCAGTGCGAGCCGTCGCCCTCGACCTGCCCATCGACTTCGAGCTCGACCTGCATCCGCCGAAGCAGCTGCCGCCGCCGCTGGAGTCGGCACTGTACTTCAGCGTCGCCGAGTGCCTGGCGAACATCGGCAAACACGCCCACGCCACCGCGGGCTGGATCAGCATCACCTGTCCGGAGGAGGTCATTCACCTCGTCGTGGGCGACGACGGTGTCGGCGGCGCCGACCGCCGCGGCAGCGGGATGCAAGGGGTCGCGGGACGGCTCGCGGTGTTCGACGGCACGATGGTGGTGTCGAGCCCGCCGGGCGGCCCGACCATCGTGACCATGGAGGTGCCGTGCGGGCAGTGATCGGTGAGGACCACGCGCTGCTGCGCGATGGTCTGCAGCGCATTCTCGCCGCGCACGACATCGACGTCGTCGCGACCGCGGACAACGCGCCGAGCCTGGTGCGTGCGCTGCGGGAGCACTCCCCCGATATTGCCATCGTCGACGTGCGGATGCCGCCGACGCTGACCGACGAGGGTTTGCGCGTCGCCATCAATGCCCGCCGAGAACAACCCGGTTTGCCCGTACTCGTGCTGTCGCAGTATGTCGAGAATCTCTACGCCCGGGAGCTTCTGGAGGACGGTGACGGCGGCGTGGGCTATCTGCTCAAGGACCGTGTCTCCGACGTCGGCGCCTTCATCGAAGCCGTCCGCCAGGTCGCCGACGGTGGCACGGTGCTCGATCCGACGGTGGTCCGCCACCTCATCGCCGGCCGTCCGAAGGGCAGCAAGATGGACCGGCTCACCGACCGCGAGCGCGAGGTGCTCGGTCTGATGGCGGAGGGCCGGTCCAACGTCGCCATCGCGGCGAGCCTCTTCGTGACGGAGAAGGCGATCAGCAAGCACACCAACGCGATCTTCAGCAAGCTGGACCTGCCCGTCTCCAGCGACGACAACCGGCGCGTGCTGGCGGTCCTCGCCTACCTCAACGGTTGACCCGCCCACTTCGCGCGCCCAGCCGCCGGTCATCGAAGCCTTTCCTGCGTGGACAACGCGTCCCGGACAGGGCAGGCTCGAAGACATGTCCAGACTACTCACCGAAGAAGAAGTCACCCGACAGTTGGCCGCATTGGACGGCTGGTCGCGCGACGGCGACGCCATCCGGTCGGAGTACCAGGCGCCGTCGTTCGCCGCGGGGATCGAGTTCGTCCGGTTGGTGGCAGCCGACGCCGAGGACATGGACCACCACCCGGACATCGAGATCTCCTACACGACCATTCGCTGGACGTTGTCGACGCACAGCGAAGGCGGCATCACCCAGCTCGACATCGAGCTGGCCCACCGGATCACCGAAGCGGCCGGCGGAACCGGTGCGCAGGTGAGTTCGTGACCGCATCCGTGGAGCCGCACGAGGGCGAGCTGCAGGACGACTCGCTCAGCAGCCGCCTCAACTGGTTGCGTGCCGGGGTGCTCGGCGCCAACGACGGCATCGTCAGCGTCGCCGGCATCGTGGCGGGCGTGGCCGGCGCCACGACCCACCGCAGCAACATCGCGATCGCGGGCATCGCCGGCCTCGTGGCCGGTGCGTTGTCAATGGCCGCAGGCGAATACGTCTCGGTGAGCACACAGCGCGACAGCGAGCGCGCGATGCTGCGCAAGGAGAAGCAGGAGCTGCACGAGCTGCCCGAGGAGGAGCTCGAGGAGCTCACCCAGATCTACCAGGCCAAGGGGCTGCGCCGCGAGCTCGCCGCGCAGGTCGCCCATGAACTCACCGAGCACGACGCACTCGGCGCGCACGCCGAGGCAGAGCTCGGCATCGCTCCGGACGAGCTGACCAACCCATGGCACGCGGCCGGGGCGTCATTCGTCGCGTTCACCATCGGTGCGCTGATCCCGCTGATCGCGATCCTGCTGCCGATGCCCGACTGGCGGGTGCCGATCTGCTTCCTCGCGGTGGCCGTCGCGCTGGTGCTGACCGGCGCCACGAGTGCCCGGCTCGGTGAGGCACCGACCCGGCCGGCGGTGTTGCGCAACGTGATCGGCGGACTGCTGGCCATGGCGATCACGTATGGCGTGGGCAGTCTTGTCGGGACTGCCATCTGACCGATCTGTCGCCGGTGGTATGTCGGGACGGCAGGAACTTCCGGTTAGCGACAGCAAACGACGCGACTGTCCCATCCGATGGAGTGCGGAAGCCACGCCAGCGTCTCGGCAGAGGGGCGGCGCTTCTTGAACCCGCCCTCTCTCCAGACACCGTCTCCCATCCAGCGCACATCGATACGTTTCACCGAAAACGTGTTCGATGATTCTCTAGGTTTCCCCACGCCCCCTGCAGTAGAATAGAAGTACGTCGAAAGCATTGCTCGGTAAGGAGGTTCGCGATATGGATGTCGATCCACAGCTGCCCGGCGAACCTCTCACGCCCTCCCACCTGGGCACCGGTTCTGAAGACGTTGTCACACCTGCGGCGCCCGGTCGCGGACCGGAGTTGTTGGCCGCGCTGCACACCATGGCGGACCTGTTGGACGAGGTACCGGGCGCGGTGCATCAACTCGGCACCGAGCAGGAAGATGAACTGGTCTCGGTCCTGCTGCGGTTGCACGGGCGGTCCGCGCAAGTGGTGACCCTGGTGGCCGCGGACGTGGTCGACCGGGGTGTCGTCTCACCCTCGGATGCGGCCACCACCAGCCAATGGATCACCGGACACCTCACCGCACAGGCCGCGCACGGACAGGGCGGTGGGGTGCCGGTCGAACCGCGCACGATCCGGGCGATGGCGGCCGTGGCCGACGCCTGCCAGCACCGCAAGAACACCGTCATCACGC
>NZ_JBQCGS010000106.1:0-14936 GCF_051955415.1 Flexivirga sp. | reverse complement strand
ACGCCAACGCCGGCGTGCGCACCCGTCACCTGGTGCTGCCGTTGTCGGCGTATGCCGGGCTCGGCGACTTCGGCGCCGCCAACGACGTGTTCATCCGCGAGGGTGTGCGGTTGGGGACGGCTGCGGTCCGGACGGCGTTGGAGCAGGCCGGACAGTGTCCCGAGGACGTGGACCTGATCATCTCCACCGAGGGGCGCAGCGGTGGTGGGCGACCAGGTATGCCGCGGCCCGGATGCTCTGCACCGTGTCGTGGAATCGCCGGGGCCGGAAGCCGGCGGCCTCGCACGCAGCGCGCAGGAACGCGTTGAACTCGGGAGCCTGGGCACGTGCTGCGGCTCGCGAACACGTGCAGTCGGTATTGAGCCCGCAGATCCAGCGGTTGGAACGAGCGCTCGGTGTGGTCCTGGTGGAGCGCACCACCCATGACGTACGCCTCACCCGTGCCGGCGAGGCGCTGGTCGCCGAGGCCACCGCCGTGTTCCCGGCGCTGGACCGGGCGGTCACCGCTGCGCAACTGGCCAGCGCGGACACCGACGTGCTGGCCATCGCAGTCGGCGACGCGAGCCTGGACATCATGCCCCAGGTTCCCGCGCAGTACCGGATGCTGGCCGAGGGCTCGCTCGATGTCGGCTTCGGCAACGCGGTGAACGGTTACGGGTCATCGGGTGGAGCCTCCTGGTCCGCACGCCGCCGTCGCCGGCGGAATCTGCTGCGGATCTGCTGAAAACCCTTGTTACGCTGCGCCTTGGCGTATGAGGAGTAGGCCCGCCGATCGGGCTCGGTGAGTTGTACGTCGTCGGTGAACGGCGTCAGCAGGCTGCGCGGCCACAGGCGCCGGGCGGCGACGGTGTTGGCCTCGGCGCAGAACACCACGAGCACCGCGGCCAGGTAGATGAACGCGAGCAGCCCGAGCACGACCCCGAAGACACCGTAGGAGCTGCTGGCGCCGCGCAGCTTGCTGCCGACCAGGTAGGTACCGATGGTCTGCAGCACCTGCCAGCCGATCGCGGCCGCGACCGCGCCGGGCAGGACCTGCCGGGAGGTCACGTCCCGGACCGTCAGCAGGCGGAACGCGGCGACGAACAGCAGCACGTTCACCAGCACCGCCAGGACCAGGCTGACGCCCCGGATCCCGGCGCCGGCCAGTGGACCGTTGGCGTAGGCGTGCGCTCCGGTCGTCAGCCCGGACAGGCCGGTGGTCAGCAACAATCCGACGCCCAGCACGACCAGCATGAGCAGGCTGCGCAGCCGCGCCTTGATCGGGTTGGGCCGGGTGTTGCGCGGCACTGCCCAGATCACGTTCATCGCGTTCTGCGTGGCCTGGACGACGCCGATCCCGCCGTACAGGCTGCCCAGCACGCCGACGGCGACGGCCAGCGCGCTGCCGTGTGCCGCCCGCACATCCCCGCCGATCTGATCGCCGACGATCGGGAACTGGCTCAGCGCGGAATGCAGGATCTGATGCTGCAGCCCCGGATCGCCCTGCAGCAAGTAGCCCAGCGCCGTGACCAGCAGCAGCAGCAACGGGAAGAGCGACAGGAAGCCGTAATAGGTGATCAGCGCGGCAAGATAGCCGCCCTGGTCGTCGAAGAACTTGTACAGCACCGCTAGCGGGAACCCCATCCAGGAGTGCGAGCGCTGAAAGTCATCGACCCGTCGGACTGCACCGGTGGTCATCCGCACTCCTTCACGTCCGGACGGCCTCTACCCGGAGGGGAAGGAGTCATCCCTGGTTCTGCCGGCGACGTCCGGCCCACCGATTGTGCTCGCCGACACTGACCGGCTGAATCGGGCGCGCACGCCGGCTGCTGGGTGGACCGCCGGTCACGGCCAACGGCGCTCCGGCGCGCGATCCGGTCCGCCGGCCCATTGACACGCGTCCGCCCCATCCCGTAAGTTGCCTGACAACTAAGCAACTAAGCAACCTGGCAGGTGAGTTATGAGCGACATCCGGCGACTGAGTCGCGAGTCCTCCGTCTCGGTGCGGATCGCCCAGCAGATCGTCGAACTGATCGGCGCGGGAACGTTCGGCGTCGGCGCCAAGTTGCCCTCGGAGATGGAGCTGGCCCGCCAGTTCGGCGTGAGCCGGCCCTCGGTGCGGGAAGCGCTCGGCGCGCTGCAGTTCGCCGGATACGTGGAATCGGTGCGCGGTTCGGGCACTCATGTGATCAGCGCGAGCGGCTCGGCCGGCCGCACCGAACCGGTCGTCGCGGACCTGTCGATCGCCTCGGCGCTGAACGTTTTCGAAGCACGTCTGCTGATAGAGCCGCACGTCGCCGCGTTGGCTGCCAAGCATCCGGTCACCGACAAGATCGACGACGCCGCCGAGCTGGTGGAAGGCATGCACCTGGTCGTCCATGAGCCCGGACTACACGCCGCCACCGACCTGCGCATCCACCGCGCCATCGCGCACATCTGCCCCAACGAAGTGATGCGCTCGCACGCCCTGCACCTGCTGGATCTGGCCGCGAGCCCGACGCTGGAGAAGGTACGCATCGAAGCGTGGAAGGAACAACTGCTGCCGAGCATCTGGGGTGACCAGCACCAGCAGGTGCTGCACGCCATCGCCGCGCACGATCCGCAGGCGGCTGCCGAGGCCACCTGGGTGCACCTGGTGTCGGCGGTGCTGAGCGCGTTGGACGTATTGGCCGCCGACCCGGCGATCGACGAGGAAGCCGTGCGCCGGGTCCAGGCACTTGCCGAGAACGGGCCGGTCCTGCCGCACGGCGAATTCAGCAGGGCTCACTCGCACCGGCGCGGCGACGGGGACCACGCATGAGGACCACGCAGGCCCCGGCAGCGCTGGACTTCGACCTGACCAATCCCGAGCCGATCCCCGCGGCGGGCATCGAGCGGGCGGTGGAGCTGATGCAGTCAGGTCGCCTCTTCCGGTATGGCGAAGCCGGTGCCGGTGAGACCGACGACGCCGCGCTGCTGGAGGCGAAGATGGCCGGCCTGGTCGGCCGCACCTTCGCCGTCGGCGTCAACTCGTGTGGCGCCTCTCTCTTCCTGGCCTTGCGCTGCTGCGGTGTGCAACCGGGCGACCCGGTGCTGGTCAACGGTTACACCCTGGCACCGGTGCCCGGCGCGATCGACCATGCGCGTGCGGTTCCGATCGTCGTGGAGATCGACGACCAGCTGACAATCGACCTGGACGACCTGCGCGTCAAGGCCGCGAGCTCCGGGGCGCGCGTGCTGCTGCTGTCGCACATGCGCGGACACGTCGCCGACCTGACCAGGGTGCGGGCCCTCTGCGACGAGCTCGGCCTGGTGTTGGTGGAGGACTGCGCCCACACGCTCGGGGCGACCTGGAACGGGCGCCCCACCGGCACCTTCGGCACCGTCGGCTGCTTCAGCCTGCAGACCTTCAAGCACCTCAACTCCGGCGAGGGCGGCATCCTGGTCACCGACGACCCCGAGGTCGCCGCCCGCGCCATACTGCATTCCGGCAGTTACATGCTCTACGCCCAGCACACCGCCCGCCCTGACGAGGCAGTCTTCGCGCCGCTGCGCGGCCAATGCGCCAACTACAGCCTGCGAATGACCGCGCTCGCGGCGGCACTGGTGTTGCCGCAACTGGACGAACTGCCCGCGCGTATCGCGCGGATGAACGACTCCTACGCGCGCCTGGAGCGGTCCGTGCGCGCCATACCGCAGGTGCGGGTGATCGAGCGCGCGGCCGCCGAAGGGTTCGTCGGCAGTTCCTTCCAGTTCGGCCTGCCGCACCTGACCCCGGCCCAGATCACCGCGGTGGTCGAGCTCGCGGGCGACCTGGGCCTGAGCCTGAAGTGGTACGGCGAACCCGCGATGCGCGGGTTCACCAGCCGCCCGGCGCAATGGGACTACGTCCCGAGTGCGGCCGACGTGCCGCGCACCGAGCACGTGCTGGCGACGCTGTGCGACCTGCGCATCCCGCCGGGGTTGACCGCCGAGCACTGTGACCGGATCGCGGAAATCCTGCGCTACGCCGTGGGCGTCGCCACCGGTACCACTGCGTCGATTCCGAACAACTGAACCGCGTCCTCGAATCTTCCTGCCCGCACCTCGATCGAAAGGCACGACCATGGCCATCACCTACCTGAAGCGCTCGGAGGGCATCGCCCCCGTCGACATCACCGCCACCACCAACACCGTCACCGAGATGTTGCAGCGCCTGGAAGCCGAGGGCGAGCAGGCGACCCGCGCCTACTCCGCCCAGCTGGACTCGTGGGAGCCGGACAGTTTCATCGTCGGTCCCGAGGAGATCGCCGCCGCCGAGCGTCAGCTGTCGACGACGACCAAGGAGGACATCCAGTTCGCCCACCGCCAGGTGCGCACCTTCGCCGACCGGCAGCGCGAGAGCATGAGCGAGTTCGAGGTCGAGCTCTCCCCGGGCCTGATCGCCGGACAGCGCAACATCCCGGTCGACGTCGCGGGCTGCTATGTCCCGGGCGGCCGCTACGCGCACGTCGCCTCGGCCGCCATGAGCATCGCCACCGCCAAGGCGGCGGGGGTCGGGCACATCACCGCCTGCTCGCCGCCCCGCGGTGGCAGCGGTATCCATCCGGCCACGCTCTACGGTATGTCGCTGGCCGGCGCCGACACCATCATGTGCCTGGGCGGCGTGCAGGCCGTCGCCGCCATGGCCTTCGGTCACTTCACCGGCAAGTCCGCCGACGTGCTCGCCGGACCCGGCAACCGCTTCGTCGCCGAGGCCAAGCGCATCCTGTTCGGCCGGGTCGGCATCGACGTCGTTGCCGGCCCGACGGAGGCGCTGGTGCTGGCCGACGACACCGCGGACCCGTGGGTGGTCGCTGTCGACCTGATCAGTCAGGCCGAGCACGGCCTGGACTCCGCGACCATCCTGATCACCACCTCGCGGCGGGTCGCCGAGGAGACCCTGTCGTTGATCCCGGCGGCGCTGGAACAGTTGCCCGCCGACTCGGTCGCCGCCCAGTCGTGGGACGCGCTCGGCGAGGTCATCCTCACCGACACCCGCGAGGAAGCGGCGGCCCTGTCCGACGAATACGCCAACGAGCACGTCGAGGTGCACGCCGAGGATCTGGACTGGTGGCTGGCCAACCTGCACAGCTACGGCTCGCTCTTCCTGGGCGAGGAGACCACGGTCTCCTACGGCGACAAGACCTCCGGCCCGAACCACATCCTGCCCACCCGCGGCGCTGCCAAGTACACCGGCGGTCTGTGGGTCGGCAAGTTCATCAAGACCACCACCTACCAGCGCATGTCCCGCGAGGCCAACGAGCGCGTCGGCCGTGTCGCGGCCCGCATCTCCCGCATCGAGGGCATGGAGGGGCACGCCCTGTCCGGCGACGTCCGGCTGCAGAAGTACTTTCCCGGCCAGCCGCTGGACACCGCCGTCGACGCGTGACCGGCGACATACCCGACCATCCATCGCACCGAATCGAGGAACACCATGAATCTGGCGAACATCGCCCGGCGGCACTACACCCAGGGCCGGACCCCCATCGAGCATTTGCCGCACCTGACCAAGCACCTGGGCGGCCCGCAGATCTACATCAAGCGCGACGACCTGCTCGGACTCACCTCCGGCGGCAACAAGACCCGGAAACTGGAGTTCCTGATGGCCGACGCGCTGGCCAAGGGCGCCGACACCATCATCACCACCGGCGCGGTGCAGTCCAACCACTGCCGACTGACCCTGTCGGCCGCGGTCCGTGAAGGGCTGAACTGCAAGCTGCTGCTCGAAGAGCGGGTCGAGGGCTCCTACAGCCCCGACGGCAGCGGCAACAACCTGCTGTTCCGGCTGCTCGGCGTCGACTCCATCGAGGTCGTCCCCGGCGGCACCGACCTGCCGGCCCGGATGGAGCAGATGGCCGACGACGTGCGCGCGACCGGCGGCACGCCGTACATCGTCCCGGGCGGTGGATCCAACGCCCTGGGTGCGCTGGGCTACGTCTCCTGCGCCGAGGAGATCCTCGCGCAGACCTTCGAGTCCTCGCTGCCGATCGACCACGTGGTCTGCCCCAGCGGTTCCGGCGGCACCCACGCCGGGCTCCTGGCCGGGCTGCACGGCAACCAGAGCGGCATCCCGCTCACCGGCGTCAGCGTGCGCGCCGAAAAGGCGCCGCAGGAGGCCAAACTGCTCAAGCTGGCCAACGAGACCCTGGCCCTGGCCGGTGGCCGCGCCGACATCCCGGCGCGGAGCATGCAGGTCGTCGACGACTACGTCGGCCCGGGCTACTCGCTGCCGACCGACGAGATGACGGCGGCCATCCAGACGTTCGCCCGTCTCGAGGGCATCCTGCTGGACCCGGTCTACACCGGCAAGACGGCGGCCGGCCTCATCGGGATGGTGCGCGAGGGCCGCTTCGCCGCCGATGACAACGTGCTGTTCGTGCACACCGGTGGTTCGCCGGCGCTGTACGCCTACCCGGACGCGGTGCTCGCGGATGTCGGCGTCTGAGCGACCGCCCACCGGCTCCCGGCTGGTCGGTGTCCTCGGCGGCATGGGTCCGCGAGCAACCGTCGACTTCTACGACAAGCTCGTGGCCCACACCCCGGCGGACACCGACCAGGAGCACCTGCGGGTGGTCATCTGGGCGGACCCGAGCGTGCCGAGCCGGCAGGCCGCGATCCTGGCCGACGGCACCGACCCGTCGCCGTGGCTGCAGGAGGGGATCGACCGGCTGGTGACCGCGGGAGCCGAACTCATCGTGATGCCGTGCAACACCGCGCACGCCTTCGTCGAGGGTCTCGTGCCCGAGGGCGTGCAGTTCCTGTCAATCGTCCAGGTGACGGTGAACGCGGTTGCCGCACGTCCGGCCGGCCCGGTCGGATTGCTCGCCACCGACGCCGCGCTGGCGGCCGACCTGTTCCAGTCCTCGTTGCATGCCCTCGGGCGCCAGGTGCTGATCCCGCCGCCTGCTGCGCAGGCGCGGCTGACCTCGCTGATCACGCAGGTCAAGGCGGGGACGGCCGACAGGAGCACCGAGGAGCAGCTGCGCGAGATCATCGCCGAACTCGACGCCCGCGGCGCCACCGTCACGATCGCCGGCTGCACCGAGATCTCGGTCCTGCTCGGCAACACCCCGCACGACCTTCCGCACGACCTGGTCGACCCGGCCCGGGAGCTCGCTCTCGCCACGGTCGCACACGCACTCCGTCCCGCGCCGATCTCCGGCGCCGTCACGCCCTGAGCAGCTTCGCCCACGCAGGCGCACACCCCATCCGCGGCATGCAGACCGCACCAGACCCCTTCGGCTGACGGGATATCGACATGAGCGATACCAGTGCCACGCACACACCAGCAACAGACCTGAACGACATCGACCAGCCCTACGAACTGAAATTCTGGGGAGGACCGGCGATGGCCCTGGTCCCTGCCGCCGTACTGGTGGGGATCCTGCTCTGGCTCTCGCTCGAGGAAAGAGCCAGCATCACCGGCTTCTGGGTCGGCGGGTGGGCGGCCATCGTCGTCGGCCTGCTGCTGACCAAGACCCCGCGCGCCTTCGCACTGTCGATCGTGCGCGGCCTGACGGCCCAGACCGGTGCCGTCATCATTCTCGCCTACCTGTTCGCCGGCGTCTTCGGCAAACTGCTCTCCGAGGGCGGCCTGGTCAACGGGCTGCTGTGGTTCGGCGTCGAGACCGGAGTGCAGGGAGCGCTCTACGCGATCCTGGCCTTCCTGCTCTCGTGCGTCTTCTCCGCCGGCACCGGCAGCAGCGTAGGCGCCGTTCTCGCCCTGATCCCGGTGCTCTACCCGACCGGCGTCGCGCTCGGTGCCAATCCGGTGATGCTGGCGGTCGCGGTCATCGCCGGAGGCGCCTTCGGCGACAACGTGGCACCGATCTCCGACACCACGATCACCTCGGCATACACGGCCAAGGCGGAGATGGGCAAGGTGGTGCGCGCCCGGTTGCCGATGGCGCTGGTCTCGGCAGCGCTGACAATCGTGGTGCTCGCGTTCTTCGGCGGCGGCGGCACCAAGTCGGCCAACAGCCTGAACATCGACGCCTCCCCGTCCGGGCTGCTGATGATCATTCCGTTCTTCGTGGTGATCGTCCTGGCCATGCGGCGGCACCACATCGTGGTCTCACTCATCTGGGGCAGCATTTCGGCCATCGTCATCGGACTGGCGACCGGTCTGCTCACGCCCGGCGCGATTTTCTCCATCCCGTCCGCGCGGGGCAAGTCGACCGGACTCATCGAGGACGGCCTCAGCGACATCACCGGCGCCATCGTGCTGGTGCTGTTCATTCTGGCGCTGGCGCAGGTGCTGACTGATGCCGGTGTCATGGCCAAGCTGCTGGCGGTGCTGGAGAAGCGCGCCGCGCGCGGTGTCCGCAGCGCCGAACTGATGATCTCCGGCATCACCTTGCTGTTCACCGTGCCGCTCGGTGCGAACGCGCCCGCGATCCTGCTGGTCGGCCCGACCATCGGTCAGCCGATGGGGGTCGCCCACCGGCTGGCTCCCGCACGCATCGCGAACCTGCTCGACTGCGCGGCCAACACGGTGTTCTACATGTTGCCCTGGCACAACGCGGTGATCATCTGGTACGCCACCCTGGTCACCACGTCCAAGCAGTACCACTTGCCGTTGCCGTCCATCGCCTCGGGCTTCCTCAACCCGTACGCGTGGGCACTGCTCCTGGTGCTGCTGTTCTCCATCCTGACCGGCTGGAACCGGCAGTACATCGCCGCTGACGACGAACCGGAACCGGCGGTCGAGGCCGCCGCGGTCAGCTGACCAGGATCGGCATGGAGGTGATGACCGAGCTGGCCCGCCGACTGGGCATTCCGGCGACCGGCCGACAGGACCTGTGGCAGGAACGCGCTGCGCAGGACGAGACGACGATCGAACAGGTGCGCGCCGCGCGGGCGGCGCCCGGCGTGGCGCCCTGCGTCCGACCGGGCAGGGACCACTGGGCACCGGCACGATCCGCGGACGCCGGCGCGCCCTCCTGGAGCACACCCGGAGGAGGGAAAGTCGCCGAGCGGGTGGAACAGGCCCTGGCCCGGATCGAGCAACAGCACGAACTGCACGCGTTCACCGCGGTCTTCGCCCAGCGGGCACGCGAGCAGGCGGCCGAGCTGGACCGGCGCACCGCCCGGGGCGAACCCCGCGGGCCACTGCACGGGGCATTGCTGGCGGTCAAGGATCTGGTCGCGGTGCGCGGTGAACGGATGTCCGGCGGCACCGACGCGTTCCGCGCCGAGGTCGCCACGGCGGACGCCGAGGTCGTCCAGCGGCTCACCCGCGCGGGTGCCGTGCTGGTCGGCGCCACGAACCTGCATCCGTTGGCCTTCGGTCCGTTCAGCGCCGGGCCGGGCCTGGTCGACGTGGTCAACCCGCTGTGCCCCAGCGTGGTGGCCGGCGGGTCGAGCGGCGGCTCGGCGGCGGCGGTCGCATCCGGCGCGGTGGACATCGCGCTCGGCACCGACACCGCCGGATCGATCCGCATCCCGGGTGCGGCCTGCGGTGTCGTGGGTCTGAAAGGCACCTTCGGGGCCGCTCCGACCGGAGGCGTGTATCCGCTGGCGTCGTCGCTGGACCACGTCGGGCCGCTGACCGGCAGCGTGACCGACGCGGCCCTCGCCTGGTCGGTCATGATCGGTGCCCCGTCCGCCGACGTCCGCCGCCCGGAATCGTTGACCGGGTTGATCGTCGGCGAACCGAGCGCCTTCGTCCGCCGGTATCTCGATCCGCCGGTGCTCACCGCGCTGGACCGCGCGCTCTCCTGCGTCGCCGACCTGGGCGCCCGGGTGCAGACGATCGAGGCGCCGACGCTGGAGCTCGCGCCGGCGCTGATGCTGTGCACCATCGGGCCCGAGGCGCTGGACGTGCACCTGCACCTGCTGCGTGATCGTGCCGACGAGCTGCCCGACGACGTGCGGCTGCGCCTCGAGGCGGCGATGCTGGTCACCGGGGCGGATTACGCGCGGGCCCAGCGGCTGCGGCGGCAACTGACCGCGGAACTGAATGCTGCGCTGGGCTCGGTCGACGTCCTGCTGTCGCCGACGCTGCCGATCACGCCGCCGTCTCTCGACGGACTGGACGGTATGACGGCCGGTGGCTGGCCGGCCAGGTCGGCCATGTCACGGCTGACCGCACCGTTCAACCTCACCGGTCAGCCAGCACTCACCCTGCCGTGGGGTCGCGACCAGGTCGGCGGCGGCATCGGCATACAGCTCGCCGGCGCGTGCGGTGACGAACGGACTGTGCTGTCGGTCGCACTGGCACTGGAGGCGGAAGCCGATCCGTCGGCGCGCTGGTGAGGGCACCGAGCCGGGGGCGGGTGCTGCTCAGCCGGAGAGCATCCCACTGGCCAGCGCCTGCCAGGTCATCGGGCCGCACACGCCGTCCACGGTCACGGTCGGCACCTCGACGTGCACGCCCTGCTGGAACGCCTGGACGGCGGCCTTGGTCTTCGCGCCGTACTGACCGTCCACGGTCAGGTAGGTCGCCGGGTTGCCGGACAGGTTGCGGAAGTTGATCTCCACCTGCACGCCCTTGACCGCCTCGCCGTGGCTGCCCTGGTGGCAGGTGACGACCGCGTGTGCCCAGGTGACCGGCCCGACGACACCGTCGACGGTGAGTCCGGCACCGTGCTGGTACTTGCGCACGGCAGCGTCGGTCTGGGCGCCGAAGTCGCCGTCCGCCGCGAGTGTCGCGCCGTGTGCGTTCAGCAGATGCTGCAGAGTCGGCACCGGGTGGCCGCTGGCACCCTTGCGCAGGATCGGCCACGGTTGCAGTTGGCCGACGACCACCGTCGTCGGCTGCCGCACCCACGCTTCGGAGGTGATGTTCACCATCGACGGCTGGTCGATGATGCCGATCGAGTTCCAGGTGAACACCGCATAACCCGGTGCGGACGCGTTGACGCCGCCCGGCACGCCGACGTGCAACTGCGACGCCAGCCAGCCGATCGGACCGTAACCGCACAGCGACACGCAATGGTCCTCGTTCGGGTCGTCGTGGAATCCGGTCGCGAACCAGCCGGTCGCACCATTCGTGCTCAGCCAGGCGTCGTCCAACTGGTCCGCTGCGACGCCGAGCTTCACCGGCCCCTGCGCGATCGCGGCATGCAGCGCGGACGAGTTGGTCCAGTCGACGGCGGCGTGGGTCCCGTCGTCATACACGCTGCCGCCCTGCCGGAAGCCGTCGTGCTGCATCCAGCCGAGCACGTCGGGCAGGTAGGCGCCCTCCAGGACACCGTGCCCGCTCGCCCAGCTGATCACCTCGGCATCGGTGATGAAGATCTCCGGACTGTGACACGCCTTGGCGAACGCCTCTTCCGCGGTCACGCAATCACCGTGAACGTCGTTGCCCCACATGGAGATCCGTGCCGGCACGGTGAGGAACTGTGCGGGTGCCGCGACCGGTGGCGCGAACGCGCGTGCGGCCGCGAGCACGTGCCGTGGCGTCGGTATGGCGCCGCGCATCCGCGCGGGTGTGGCGGTCTGGTCGGACATCACGAACCCCTTCCGGGTCAGGCAACGGACATCCGGGAAGAGGGGGCGGAGCACCGGTTTGATACACCGCCGACCGCGTTACGGAGTGGCGCGCTGGTGCTCCGAGTGCCCGATGGCCTGCTCGATCAGATCGGCGACGTGCTGGTCGGCCAGCGTGTAGATCATCGATCGGCCGTCGCGGTCGGCGCGGACCAGCCCCAGATTGCGCAGGATCCGCAGCTGATGCGAGCACGCCGACGCCTCCAGGCCGGCGCGCTCGGCGAGCACCCCTGCGGCGCACGGCCCTTCGACCAGGGTGGCCAGGATCCGCAAGCGGGACGGCGTCGCCAGCGCCTGCAGTGTCGTGGCGACCTCCGTCGCGCCGACCCGATCCAGCCGCTGACCGATCGTGGCGTCGTCGAGCGAGGTCGCGCGGTGTCCCATGCACTGATGGTAACCACCTGAGAATTGAAGAACTGTTCAAATGTTCCGTAGTCTGGGTGGGTCACCCACACGAGACGAGGAGCGGATGAGCGCCGTCACCACCGATCAGCGGTCCGTCGCACCGCAACGGACCTCCATCACGCGGACCCGGGTGTTCGCCCTGCCCGAAGTGCGCTGGGCAGCGGCCGCGCTGGTGCTCTTCCTGATCGCCCTGCCGCTCCAGTTGGCGGGCGCGCCGGCCTGGCTGCGGGGACCGCTGTATGCCGCGGTGTATGTCGCCGGCGGCTGGGAACCGGGTTGGGCCGGCCTGCAGGCGCTGCGGGAGAAGACCCTCGACGTCGACCTGCTGATGGTGGTGGCCGCCCTGGGCGCCGCAGCGATCGGCCAGGTGATGGACGGCGGGCTGCTCATCGTCATCTTCGCGACGTCCGGTGCGCTGGAGGCGCTGGCGACCGCCCGCACCCAGGACTCCATCCGGGGCCTGCTCGACCTCACGCCGAGCACGGCCACCCGGCTGGGCCCGGACGGCGCCGAAGACGTCGTGCCGGCCGAGGATCTGGTGGTCGGTGATGTGGTGCTGGTCCGTCCGGGTGAGTTGCTCGCCGCGGACGGGCACGTGGTCGACGGAGCCAGCGACGTCGACCAGGCCAGCATCACCGGCGAACCGCTGCCGGCCGCGAAGACGATCGGCGACGAGGTCTTCGCCGGGACGATGAACGGCGCCGGCGTGCTGCGCGTCGAGGTGTCCCGCGACCCGCACGACTCGGTCGTCGCCCGGATCGTGGCGATGGTCGAGGAGGCGTCCGAGACCAAGGCACCCACCCAGCTGTTCATCGAGAAGATCGAGCAGCGCTACTCGGTCGGCATGGTCACGGTCACCGTCGCGGTCTTCCTGCTCCCGCTGCTCTGGGGCGCCGACCTGACCGGCGCCCTGTTGCGCGCGATGACCTTCATGATCGTCGCCTCGCCGTGCGCCGTCGTGCTGGCGACCATGCCGCCGCTGCTGTCGGCGATCGCCAACGCCGGCCGGCACGGGGTGCTGGTCAAGTCGGCCGTCGTGATGGAGCAGCTCGGCCGGGTCGAGCAGGTCGCCCTCGACAAGACCGGCACCCTCACCGAGGGCGCACCGACCGTCACCGACATACGACCAGCGACTGCCGGGGTGTCCGAACACCAGCTGCTGGCCTGGGCGGCCGCCGTCGAGCATGCCAGCGAACACCCGCTGGGACGGGCGGTCGTCGAGGCCGCGCGCCGCGACGGCGTGCCGTTGTCCCCGGTGGAGCAGTTCGACGCCACGCCCGGCGCCGGTGTCGCCGGGGTCGTCGACGGTGCGCCGACCGCGGTCTGCTCCCCGGCGCGCGTCGACTTCGCCCTGCCGGACGAGGTCGCCGCCGCGGTGCACGACCTGGAAGCCCGCGGGCACACCGTCGTCGTGGTGCTGCGCGCAGGAGTGCCGGTCGGTACCATCGGCATCGCCGACCGGCTCCGCCCCGACGCCCGCGCGGCCGTGCACCAGCTCGCGGCCGTCACCGCCGCGCCGCCGATGCTCGTCACCGGCGACAACCCGGCCGTCGCCCAGCACATCGGCGCCCAGGTCGGCCTCACCGACATACGCGCCGGTCTGCTGCCGCAGCACAAGGTCGCCGCCATCCGCGCCGCGCAGGCCGACGGTCGCACGGTGCTGGCCATCGGCGACGGTGTCAACGACGCCCCCGCGCTGACCGCCGCCGACATCGGGGTGGCGATGGGCCGCGCCGGCGCGGACCTGACGCTCGACGCCGCGGACGCCGTCGTGGTCCGCGACGAGCTCGCCACCGTGCCGGCGGCCCTCGTGCTCTCCCGTCGCGCGCGCCGCATCGTGGTCCAGAACCTCGTCATCGCAGCGGTTTTCATCGGCTGCCTGGTCCTGTGGGACCTGCTGGGCACGCTGCCGTTGCCGCTGGGCGTCCTCGGACACGAGGGCTCCACCGTCATCGTCGGACTCAACGGTCTGCGCATGCTGCGCCGCAGCGCCTGGTCCGCGAGCGCCGACTGATCCACTTTCCGTAAACAGCCCATCAGCGGGCCGGGAACTGCGAGACTCGTTTACACCCGGCGCACCCCCGAAGCGCCGGGCGACAAGGAGGCCCGCCATGGGTTCGCAGTTTCCGAGCAATGCATCATCGAGCACCCGGCCGCCGATCAGTCGGCGCACGGTTCTTCGCACGGGAGGGGTGATCGGCGCCGGCCTCGCCCTCGGTATGGCGTCCGCCCAGCCGGCGCTCGCGGATCCGCCGTGGTTCGCCAAGCTGTCGCCGGAGCAGCAGGTCGCGCAGCGGGTGATCTTCTCCTACCCGGGAGCGACCCCGTCGGACGAACTGCTGCAGCTGATCAAGGACGGCATGGTCGGCGGCCTGATCTTCTTCGGCGAGAACATCCTCAGCCTCGCCCAGATCACCGACGTGGTCAGTGAGCTGCGGGCCGCGCACGCGCAGAGCCCGACGAGCGCGACGCCGCTGATCCTGACCACCGACCAGGAGGGTGGCGTCGTACGCCGGCTGCGTGGACAGGAGCCGCTGCTGTCCGCCAAGCAGATGGGTGCATCCGCGGACCCGGTCGCCGCGGCGACCAAGGGCGGCCGGGGTGCCGGCCTGATCCTGAAGCAGGTCGGGATGAACCTCAACCTGGCGCCGGTCGAGGACGTCTACCGCGAAGAGGGCAACTTCGACGACCGGTTCGGCCGCTCCTTCAGCTCCGACTGGATGGTGTGCGGTGAGCTGGGCGCCGCGTTCGTGCGCGCCCAGCAGGCCACCGGCGTCGCCGCGACCGCCAAGCACTATCCCGGACTCGGCTGGGCGACCCGCGACGAGAACACCGACCTCGGCGTCGTGACGCTCACCCAGCCGGCCGACGAGATCCGCGGCGTCGACGAAGCCGCGTTCGGACCGGTCATCGACGCCGGTGTGCATCTGGTGATGTCGTACTGGGCGACATACCCGGCTATCGACCCGGACTACCCGGCCGGTCTGTCCAAGAACTTCTTCGGCGGCGAACTGCGCGGACGGCAGCATTTCCGCGGCGTCACCATCACCGACGCGCTG